>JABDKD010000002.1 GCA_013003215.1 Pyrinomonadaceae bacterium | reverse complement strand
GGCTGTCAGTATTGGTTTCCCGTAATTCGTCGATCAGAGCTTCATTAGAGATTGCAAACAAAGAAACCTGGGCGGCGGCTGAGGTGGTGGCGGAATTGGCTGCAGCGGCCTTCATTCCCTTTTCAATGTGCGCAGCGTCAGAAAAGACGGCCAACTCGAATTCCTCCAGTGTTTTGAGTACCTCTTTTGCCCTTTGAATCGTCTCTGCGGGAAGCCCGGCAAGTTTTGCCACTGCAATGCCGTATGACTGTGATGCTTTTCCGGCCTTTAGTTTGTGCAGGAAAACGACTTTTCCGTCGATTTCTTTGGCGGAGATCTGATAATTTCTCGCTCCTTTCAGTTTTTCCGCGAGTTCCGTAAGTTCATGATAATGCGTTGCAAACAGTGTTTTTGCGGAATGCTCCGGAGAATCGTGCAAATACTCGGCAACGGCCCATGCAATCGCGAGGCCGTCAAATGTTGAGGTCCCTCGGCCTATTTCGTCCAGCAAGATCAGACTCTTGGGCGTCGCGTTGTGAAGAATCATTGCCGTTTCCGTCATTTCAACCATAAAAGTGGAGCGTCCGGATGAAAGGTCATCTGACGCACCGACACGGGTCCAGATCCGGTCAGTGATCGGTAAGCGGGCATTGGTCGCGGGCACGAACGAACCTATTTGAGCAAGTATTTGAATCAGGGCGGCCTGTCGCAGAACCGTCGACTTTCCACCCATGTTAGCTCCGGTAATGATCAAAAGCCGATCGGTCGAGTTGTTCATCGAGAGGTCGTTCGGTATAAAAGGCTCGTCGGAAACCGCTTCAACTACCGGGTGACGACCGTTCTTGATCATCAGGTCATCGCCCTCATGTACATCCGGTTCTATATACCCTCGGCTAACCGCAGTTTCGGCCAAAGACGCTAATACATCAAGGTTGGCGAGGGCGTATGCCGTTTTCTGAAGCTTCTGCGTTTCTACAGCGATGGTCGAGATGATTTTCGAAAACAGCTCTGACTCTATAGCTTTTATTTTCTCTTCCGCTCCCAAAACCTGGGCTTCCCATTGCTTCAGCTTTGGCGTTGTGAATCTCTCTGAGTTTGTGAGTGTTTGCCTGCGCTCGTAGTGTTCGGGCACCTTCGCCAAGTTTGCTTTTGAGACCTCAATAAAATAGCCGAATACATTGTTGAACTTGATATGGAGCGATGAAATCCCGGTTTCTTCACGGGCATCCTTCTCGAAGCCGGCGATCGTCCTCTTGGCGTTCCCGGCGACAAGCCGAATCTCGTCAAGCTCAGGAGAATATCCTTCTCGGATAAACCCACCATCTGCAGTATTTACAGGCGGATCTTCAATAATTGAAGAAGAGATAAGTCTGCACAACGATGCGTGTTCATCTATGTTGTCTCGGAGCATTCTGAGCAGGTTCGCCCGGGAATCACCCAGAAATCCCTTCAAAAAAGGTATTTCCGCTAGGGAGTCTGCGATAGATACCAGGTCCCTGGGATTCGCTTTGCCAAGATTTACGCGGCCGATAAGTCGTTCGAGGTCCGAGACTTTCTTTAGATGGAACCTAAGCTGGTCGCGCAGCATCGCGTCACTGAGTTCCGAAACCGCCTGTTTTCTTGCATTTATCTCCGAAATACGGATCGAAGGCCTCAATATCCAGGATCTCAGCGTTCGCGCCCCCATGGATGTAACAGTCTCGTTGAGAATTCCAAGAAGGCTATTCCTTCCGGCACCGTCATTGCCCTTAAGAAGTTCCAGGTTCCGAATCGTCAATGCGTCAAGGACCATATGGCCCTTGGTTTCGATCAGCGAAACGGATGAAATATGTGAAACAGACGCCTTTTGAGTGTCGAGGGCGTATTGGAGGCAGGCTCCGGCAGCGCTTACAGCGTTTGCTTTTCCATCCAGACCAAATCCGGCAAGGTCTCTTACCTCAAAATGCTCTGACAATAAATCATTCGCGGAACCTATATCATATGTAGAATCAGTGAGTTGCGTCGTAGTAAGTGAAGTATTACGCAAGGTAAATGTATCTTCAAAAAGCGACTCTGCCAGCCCTGATCCGGACTCGGATCGGCCAAACTGGCTTTCCACCAACGGTTTTAGTGAAAAAGGATAAAGCAACTCCTTAGGAGACATAGTTTCCAGGTCTGAAACGACTGCACCCCATGCATTCGTACCATCAAACTCTAAAGCTGTAAATTCTCCGGTTGAAAGCTCTAGATACGCCAGACCGTAAGAGCCGCCTGAACCGCTGATTGAAGCAAGGAATACAGGTTCTGTTTTCTCCAGAAGCTGTTCGTCAATCGCCGTTCCAGGCGTAATGACCCGAACAACATCGCGTTTTACAAGCTTTTTGCCCGGTGCGGCGTCCTCAGTTTGTTCGCAAATCGCCACCCTGTAACCTTTTCTTACCAATTTTGCGATATAGGATGAGGCCGCGTGGTGGGGAACCCCGCACATTGGGATAGGTTTGTCGGATTTCTTCTGTCTCGCCGTCAGAGTGATATCCAACTCTTTTGCACCGATCTCAGCATCCTCATTGAACATCTCGTAGAAGTCCCCAAGTCTGAAGAAGAGAATGGTCCCCGGATACTTCTTCTTTAGATCGAGATACTGCCGAAGCATCGGCGTAGGTTCAGACATTTCTAGAATTTGCGACAGGTGCCAAAATTAGTAAAAAAAGATACAAGCAAAATTAACATTAAAGCCTGTATAACTTCAAACTTACGGGTTTCCAGAAGTATGGAAATCTGGTATCATCAGCGATTGGTTAAACATCTTTTTTGCCAGATAATCCGACGAACGTTTTAGGTCACCGGCGAATCGTAAAGAACAATTCCTACAGGCCAACGAATTTGGAGCTAGCAGTTATGGTTTTTAAGAAGCTTTTCGCGATAGTGAATGCATTGGTTTTGTGTCTTTCGATCGCAAATTCGGGATTTTCACAGGAAACGCCGGAATCCGGTGACGATAAGAAGCAGCTAAAGGACAAACCTGAAACGGTTAAGGTGATCCGAGGGGACCAGGCGCTTGTTGAGTCATTCAAATCCCGGGATCTTAGCAAGGAACGTTATAAGATCGGTTTCGAAGATGTCCTGCAGGTGTCGGTATACAGGCACCCGGAGCTATCTCAGACTGTAAGCGTCGCTCGGGACGGAACAATTGTCCTTCCAAGGATCGATCAGCCGATCCTGGCGGTTTGTAAGACTGAGAGAGAACTTGCGAGCCTGATTACGAAGTTTTATCGGAATTATCTGCGTAATCCGTTTGTAAATGTAAGAGCACTCGAGCAACGGTCGCAGCCTTTTGCGGTAATCGGAGCGGTAAACAAACCGGGAAGTCACTATCTTAACCGGCGTGTGAGGCTCCTCGAACTGCTGGCCTTAGCGGGAGGTCCGGACTACGAACGTTCCGGCGCAAGGGTCCAGGTAGCGAGGGTTGGTAACATCTCGGCCTGCAAATTGAGTGAAGATGAACCAGGAGAGGTGCAGTTTTTTACCTATGCGCTTACCGAAGTGATGAAGGGGCGTTCGAATCCCTATTTGTTGCCGGGAGACATTGTTTCAATACTTGAGGCTGAAGAAGCCTACGTGGTTGGAAATGTGGATACACCAACAACCATCCAATTAAAAGAACCGATCACGTTGACTCAGGCGATAGCAAAAGCCGGGGGTTTGGGATCGGTCGCAAAAACGAGCCGGGTTGTGATTCAAAGACGGGAGCCGGGGAGCAAGGTAAAGACCGAGCTCTACTTTGATTTAAAGGACATCCGCGCTCAGAAAGTAGAAGATCCGTTCCTTCAGGCAAACGATATTGTCGAAGTGCCGACCAGCAACGGGAAGGTCATCCGAAATGGTTTGTTAAAGGTATTGACCGGTGGTTTGAGTAATCTTTTCTATCGATTTCCACTTTAAGCCCTTATGAAAGAGAGCCGCGAAATTATAAAGCAGCCTGCTCAGGCTGAGATCGAGCGCCCGTTTGATTCGCCGCCGGTGACCCCAACCGGAAGGTACGCGATGTATCGCGGCGAAAATGCGCGCGTCGAAAGTCCGTTATTTGAGTATTGGCGCGCCGTAAGAAAACGGTTGTGGCTCGTAATTGGGGTGACCGTTTTGCTTACAACGCTTGCAGCAATCTATATGGCTCGCAAGCCGAATGTGTACATGGCGAGCGCGGTCGTTCAGGTGGACATGGAACAGGCTAATCCGGATTTGATCACTTCTGATCGAAGGATACCGGGCGGGGCTTCGGACCCGGCGTATTTCAATACCCAACTACAATTGCTCTCCAGCGACACCCTGCTTCGGAACGTCGTCAAGAGATTGAGTCTCGACAGCAACGAGGAATTCCAAAAGGCGAAGAATGAAGGAAACGTTTCGTCGCTTCGCGCGATGCTGCAGGCAATTGGTTTGGCGAGTAGTGACGATTCAGATAGCAAGGACGGGATTGAGGACGCTGGTTACTCGTCAAATTCTGAGCTAGTAACTTCAGAAGAGATCGCGGAGGCCGTCAGGCTTGCTCCCTACGTGACATTGATTAACCGTTCGCTTTCGGTTGATCCCGTCAGAGAATCTCGTGCGACCGTCAAAGATACCCGTTTGATAGCGGTTTCTTTTCGCCACACCGACCCGGATCTCGCGGCCTATGTCGTCAACGGCATCGCGGAGGTTTATACAAGCTCAAACCAGGAGAAACGAACCGGGACGAACCGTAAAACAAACAGTTTTTTGCAGGAACGTATAGCAAACCTGGAAGGAGAGATTAAGGCCGGCGAAACCCGTTTGGTAAATCTTAAGGCGAGGGCGGGGATTCTTGAAAAAGACGACAACGTAACGATCGTGATCGAACGCCTTTCGGGTCTCAACAAACAATTGTTGGACTCAGAGGAATCCCGAAAAGAGGCGGAATCCCAGTACAACGCGGTCAAAAACTCGCCGGAGAGGATAAATGCATTGGTCGAGGAGCGGATGGCTCAGTATATCGCTGACCGCGAGACGGCGATCCGGAGGCTCGAGAATGAAACAAGGAAAGAAATCGGCCAATTGAAGGCTCAAAGAAAGAAACTTCTTGTTGAATATGTAGAAGCGGCTCCCGAAATTGAGGAGATTGATAAGCAAATCGAGACACTCGACGAAGAGATAGGGAAGGTCAAGCAAAAAAATGAGGAAGGGCTCGAGGCTTACCGAAAACGTACAGCAAAGACGATTGTATCTAACCTGAGGACCAGATATTTGCAGGCCCGGGACCAGGAGAATAAGGTCCGCTCCGCGTTTAATAGTCAATACAATGAAGCGCAAGGCGAAAACCAGTCCGCGGTTGCCATACGGCTTCTTGAACAGGATATTGAGACGAAAAGGGGTTTTCTGGAAAACCTTACGAAAAAGCAGAAAGAAAATGATGTGGTCGCGGCCGGTACGAAGAACAATATCAGTATCGCTGAAATTGCGATTCCGCCCGAACGGCCGATTTCACCCAGACGGGTAACGACAGTCGGAGCGGCAATGCTGCTTTCACTTTTGTTCGGGGCGGGGCTGGCGCTGTTTCTTGAGTATCTCGACGACTCCATTAAGACCACGGAGGAAGTTGAGGACTATCTTGGATTGCCGGCTTTGGCCGCGATACCGACGATCGATTCAATGCCGAAGCGTCGCTTGTTACTGGTTGGCGGTACACAGGAAGAAGAAGGGGATGGCGGTACGGAATTGCTAATCAGCAAAGATTCACGATCCTCTATGTCGGAGGCGTACCGGCAGCTCAGAACATCGATTCTGCTTTCGACCGCGGGGCATCCGCCGAATTCGCTTTTGATTACGTCCAGTTTGCCGGCGGAAGGAAAAACGACAACTGCGATCAATACGGCGATAAGCCTCGCACAGACAAGTGCGAAAGTTCTCGTGGTTGACGGTGACCTGCGCAGACCTCGTTTGCACCGGGTATTTAACCTTAGCAATGGTGAAGGGCTAAGCACTTTGTTGTCCAACGAAATAGAGAGAGACGAAATCCTCGATATTGTGCAGCATGATGAAGAGTCTAACCTCTATCTATTGCCCGCAGGGCCGGTTCCGCCCAACCCGGCTGAATTGATCGGTTCTGAGCAAATGAGGGAGCTTTTGGATGTGCTGGAAGGAGAGTTTACACATGTTGTGCTTGATTCGCCGCCAATCGCTTCATTTACGGATGGTGTACTAATGGCATCCCTCGTGGATGGGGTTATCCTGGTCGTACAATCAGGAAAGAGCTCGCGGCAGGTCGTGCAGAGGGCACGCCAGCTCATCATGGACATAGGCGCAAAAATCTTCGGGGTTGTACTTAATAACGTCAACCTCAAATCTCAAGATGGCTCGTATTATTATCAGAGCTATTATCACAGGGGCAGCTACAACTACGACGAAACTGAATAACGGCCTGCTGCCAGTCAATTAAAAATGAGCGAACAAAAACGAATACTGGTTACCGGTGCGGGTGGATTTATCGGGAGCCATCTGGTTACTTTTTTGAAGAATAAGGGTTACTGGGTGCGAGGCGTCGATCTAAAGCATCCGGAATTCACCGAAAGCGATGCGGATGAATTTGAGATTCTGGACATGAGGCGTTTGGCTCAATGTTTGGAGGCGACCTCCGATGTGGATGAAGTTTATGCGCTTGCGGCGGACATGGGCGGAATGGGATTTATTTCCTCAAATCACGCAACCATCCTCTATAACAATTCCACGATCAACTTAAACACCCTTGAGGCGGCCCATCAGAATGGGGCAAAGCGCTATTTGTATACGTCATCGGCGTGTATCTATCCGGAGTTCCTGCAGGAAGAAGCTGATGTTAAGCCTTTGGCCGAAGAAGATGCATATCCGGCAATGCCTCAAGATGCTTACGGGTGGGAGAAGCTTGTGTCTGAGCGGCTTTGCATGCATTACAGGGAAGATTTTGGGATTGAGACCCGGACGGTCCGATTTCACAACATTTTTGGTGAGAAGGGGACGTGGGAAGGCGGACGGGAAAAAGCACCCGCAGCGATGTGCAGAAAGGTAGCTACGGCAAAGTTGACCGGTGAGCCGGAAATTGAGATCTGGGGCGACGGTGAACAGACGCGTTCGTTTTGCCATGTCGATGACTGTGTCGAAGGCATAGTGAGGTTAATGGATTCTGACTTCCATGAACCGATCAACCTTGGCCAGGACAGGATGGTCACGATTAATGAGCTTGTCGATATTATCTCGGAAATTGCCGGATTCGAAGTTACACGAAAGCACATTGACGGGCCGCAGGGAGTAAGGGGCCGCAACTCGGATAACACGAAACTTCGCGAGGTACTTAAATGGGAACCTGCTATTTCGCTGGAAGATGGCCTAAAACGTACATACGACTGGATCGAAGGGGAAGTCAAAAATTCACTAAACAAGAAAGCAGCTCAAGGCTCATAAGAGGACCCGAATGTGTTTAGCTGAGAAAGTAGATCAAGTAGTCGTATTAGACCAGGCCTTCTTATTGCCTGGTCTTTGTTGAGCAGCAGGATAATAAACCACAAAGTTTCGGAAATAATTATTTGATGATAGAGAACGTATCAGTTATTGGATTGGGCAAGTTGGGCGCGAGTATGGCTGCGGCATTCGCCAGCAGAGGCCTCAATGTCATCGGTGTTGATGTCAACAGCCGGTCGGTAGACCTCATAAACGAAGGTAAGGAACCTGTACAGGAAACTGACCTTGGAAAGTACATTTCGGAGAATACGGACCGGATTAGGGCGACTCTGAGTCATGAAGATGCGATTCTAAACTCGGATGTGTCGTTTGTGATTGTACCGACGCCGAGTGATGAAAATGGATCGTTTTCATTGCAGTATGCGGCATGGGCCTACAAAGAGATCGGAAAAGCGCTTGCCAAGAAAGATTCATACCATAACGTCGTTTTGACCAGCACGGTACTACCCGGAGCGTCGCGGCACGGGCTTCTTCCGATCCTCGAAAAGGAATCAGGAAAGAAAGCCGGCGAGGATTTCGGGATTTGTTACAGCCCTGAGTTTATTGCACTCGGCAGCATTATCCGCGATTTTCTTGAGCCCGATTTTACACTTCTAGGAGAACTCGACCGCAAGTCTGGCGATCAGGTAGAGCACATTTACAGCCGTGTAATGCTAAACGACGCACCCTGTAAAAGGATGAGCCTCGAAAACGCCGAACTGACAAAGATCTCGGTAAACGCCTTCGTCACGACAAAAATCTCCTTTGCGAACATGATTTCCGAACTCTGTGAAGAGATTCCAGGCGGGAATGTTGATGTAGTCACTTCAGCTTTGGGAGAAGATCTGAGAATTGGTTCACGATACCTAAAAGGCGCGATCGGGTACGGCGGCCCTTGTTTTCCAAGGGACAATGTCGCGCTTGGTTATTTGGCGCGGGTGTTGGAGAAAAAAGCGCCTATATCGGAAACCACTGATTCCTATAACCGGGAAATTCCGGAGACAATTGTAGACCGAATAAAACCCTACACCGGATCAGGTAAAACGCTTGCCGTGTTGGGGCTTGCCTATAAACCAATGTCGCATGTCGTCGAAGAATCGCCGGGTGTCGCCTTGGCATCGGCGCTTGCATCTGCAGGGAACCGTGTAGTTGCCTATGATCCGCTCGCAAATGAGTCCGCTGCTGCGGAGTTGAAGGCGAACGTGGTGATTTTGGATTCTATGAAACAGTGTCTCGATCAGGCAGACATTGTGCTAATCACCACCCCTGACAGTGAGTTCAAGGGGATTTCGGTCGCCGATTTTAAACAAAACGGGGCGCCGGTCGTGGTTTATGACTTCTGGCGTTTGCTCTCCAATGAGATTAAGGAGTCGGATCAAGTTGAGTATATCGGTGCAGGACTGGCTAAAAAGGACGAGAAGATTACGAAACGATTGGAGGAACTCTGGTCAATGGATGGCCAGGAACAGTAGCCGATGAAAAAGGTTGCGATCGTAACACCGGTCCATAATAGACGTGAGCTTACCCTTCAGTGTCTAAGAAGCCTCGCAAGGCTTAATTCTGAAGGCCTCGAAGTGCGCACTTACATCGTTGATGACGGTTCAACAGACGGTACCGCCGATGCGATACGCGAGGAGTTTCCCAAGGTTTCCGTAATTGAAGGGAACGGAGATTTGTGGTTTACCGAAGGTACGAATGTAGGGGTCGTCGAAGCGATGAAAACGGATCCTGATTACGTATTGATGATCAATGACGACGCTGTTTTCGATGCAGATTTTCTAAAATACATGGTGAGAACGGCGGAAGCGGTTCCCAGGTCGGTCGTGGGCTCCCTATTATTGCTTTGGGATACGCCGCACAGGCTTTTCCAGGTAAGCCCGAAGTGGAGCACTTGGGAGGGCGGATGGAGGCATTGGTACGGGCAGACAGTATGGACAGTCCCGGAGAAGCCCTGGGAAGTGGATCTCATTGTCGGGAATTGCGTTCTCGTTCCTGCTAAGGCGATAAAAGAACACGGCTTGATGGATTCTTCAAGGTTTCCAAACTTTGGCGATGCAGAATATACGCCTCGTCTTAAACGACTCGGATGGAAGCTGTTGATTGAGCCAGAGGCACGGGTTTTTTGCCAGCCCAACGACATGCCGGTTAGGCTCCGGTCGTTAAGCCTGAAAGAGAAACTGAACAAACTTATTTGGGATTTGCATCACCCCCATAACCTTCGTCGTAGGTTTTATGCCTATGTTGACGGGGGGCCTTCCTATCTCAAAGGGAGTACAGCGTTTGTTGTTTTCCTTTTCCGCCTAATATTTAGACGCAATGTGGAGAGCATCTCGGCTGTCGAGATTACCGAACCGCCGCTGTCTGAAACTTTTGCGCACGCGGTTGTTGAGTCCTGATCGTTTCAATTAAGGATTGAGTATCTTGGATCCTTCCATTCAAAACGGAAAATCTACTGCGATCAAGCGGGTGATTTATGCGTGGCCATACCTAACATGGGGAGGGGCACAGATCTATTTTCTTGGTCTTTTGAAAGAAGCACGTAAGTATTTCGACATCTCGGTCGTGATGCCGGCAGGTTCTGACCCGCAGCTTGTTAAGTACTTTGAAGAAGAAGGGATCGAACCAGATTTTTTTGAGCCCGCGTTCGAACGTCCGGTCGGATCGGGCCTTTCCTCTAAATACGAGCTTCACAGATCAAAAATTGCATCTGAGCGCGGCCTTTTGAATCACCTGGAGGAAAAGTACGACCTTGAGAGTTCTATTGTGCATATCGAGTTGGCGCCCTGGCAGTCATTGCTTTCACTCGTCTGGCTTTCACTCCGGACTATTGTATTTATTACAATGCATAATTCGCTCCCGCATGTGAATCCGATTCGAAAGGCTCTCTGGAATCTTAAACTTCGAACGATATCCAGATTCCGCCATTTCCACCCATTTTCTTCAAACCGTGATTCGAAAAACTATTTTAAGGGAATGTATTCGGATGAAATGCATAAGAGCATTGCGGTGACCTATACAAACGTCAATCCTGAAGAGATCGATGTCGCATATGACGCTCAAATAGACCGCGAGGCGATTCGGAAGGCAAATGGTCTTCGGGCTGATTCGTTTCTGGTGATATGTGTAGGACAGTTCGTTGACCGAAAAGGACGCTGGACTTTTCTGGACGCTGCAAAACGAGTAATAGCAGAGAGCGATGATATTGATTTTGCCTGGGTATCTAACAGCGAACTCTCATCTTCTGACGCTTCGAAGATTGAAGATTACGACCTTGGTGATCGTTTCAAACTGATCGATTCGGACAGCGTCGGAAACGAACATTCGGACTTATTCAAGCTTGTTCGCGCCTCAGATATTTTTGTCTTGCCGAGTTTTGTGGAGGGCCTGCCGATCTCGTTGCTCGAGGCGATGGCGTTGGAAATGCCTTGTATTTCCACGAGCATTAACGCTATCCCCGAGGCGGTGATTCACGAAGAGACCGGTCTCTTGATCGAGGCAGGCGATGACGTTGATCTTGCTGGATCGATAATGCGATTGAGATCGGACGAAGAACTTAGGGAAGCTCTTCGCAGTGCCGCGAGAGAGCTGGTCCTGAACACCTTCAATGAAAAGGAAGTCGCAAAGATCGCCTCTGAAAGATACCTGGCCGCCGCAAGGCTGAAGAAATGAATAGCGGATCAAAATCTATAGTTAGGAACTCGCTGTTCGGGCTGTCTACGTGGCTGCTTCCGCTGCTTCTAAGTTTTGTCGCTACCCCGATAATCGTCTTTTCACTCGGGAACAAGGAGTACGGGATATACGCCCTGGTACTCGGGTTTGTAGGGTATTCGTTTAACTTCGGGGTTGGTCGTTCGATTACAAAATACATCGCTCAATTCAGGGCTGACGGAACGCCGGAGAAAGCTACGAAGATCATTTCTGCGACGCTCACGCTGAATGTACTTGTTGGTGTGGTTGGCGGTGCCATTATCATGCTTCTTGCAAATTGGATGGTGAGCCAGGTCTTCGTTATTGAAGAAGCTGACCGCGAGAGGGCGGTTCTCGCGTTTTACTTTGCAGGGTTGATAATTTTTATGACGATGATGAGCCAGGTGGGCAACTCGGTGCTGCAGGGCGTACATCGTTTCGATGTTTATTCATGGCTATTCAATATAAACAGCATAGGCATCATAGCGGGAAACGTCGTCCTGGCCCTTTTGGACTACGGAATGCTGTGGTTACTCGGCTGGAACCTCTTCGCGCTAACCCTAACGAGCGTTGCCGGAATCTATTACGCAAAAAAGATAGTTCCCGAATTCAACCTGAAACTCGATTTTTCGACGGCAGCGATCTCTTCTTCCCTTGGGTTTAGCGTATGGATCGTTGGCTACCAGATATTGGGGAATATTCTGCTGCTTTTTGAACGCGGTTGGATTATGAGGAAACTGGGGCCGGAAGCACTCACCTATTACGTTGTTCCGCTCACCGTAGGGTTTTACATTCACAACTTCATTACAAGCATCATGCTGGTACTCTTCCCGCTGGCAAGTGAACAAAAAGACGACCGTCCAAGGCTTGAAAAGCTGTACCGAAAAGCGACGAAGGTAACTTGCCTGATCATATTCTTTATCGTAGTAAGCCTGTCTGTACAGAGCCGCGCGTTTCTCGATGTATGGATGGGGCCCGATTTTGCGATACACTCCACCGAGCTCCTGGTCATCCATACGATTTCTTTTGGCTGTCTGGCGCTGCTGATTGTTGCATGGCAGTTGGCTGACGGGATCGGACATCCAAGGTACAATTTCTTTGTACTGCTAATCTGCATAGGAATTAGTCTGACGGGAATGATAATGACGGTCGATACAATGGCCAATAAAGGAATCGCATTGAGCCGGCTTGCCGGATTTAGTGTAATGCTGATCTCGATTGTCTATAGCGAGCATTGGATATTTGGGAAGTTTGACGTTAAGTTCTGGGCAAAACTGCTGGCCTCACTTATTCCTGCATCGGCGGCGACAGCAGTCGTACAGTATTTATTGGTTACAGGCTTGTCAGCGTCCTGGCTTTTGTTAATCGGTACAACCGTTTTGGGAGGAATGATCTACGTTGGCCTTCTGATCTTGTTTGGCTTTGTTAGCGACGACGAGAAGTCGTTGATAAAACGGATGTTACGGGCGTAAGAATGAATTTCGAATTGGTTCAAAGACTGGAGATTATAAAGACTGCTGCGGTAGGAAAGTCTGTATTGCATCTAGGCTGCACCAATCATCCTTATACAAAGGAGGCTATTGATGCGGACATGCTGCTACATGACAGCCTCTCTGCTGTCGCAAAAGAGGTTTATGGGTTCGACATGGACCAGGAGGGGATCGATCTTTTATCTGAACTGGGAAACGAAAACCTTTACCTGGCGGACCTCGAAAAACTAGGCGAAGTTGAACTGGACAAGCAGTTTGATCTTGTTATAGCCGGCGAAATGATCGAGCACCTCAACAATCCCGGTTTGTTTCTTGAAGGAATCAAGAAGTTTCTGAAACCCGAAGGAGAACTTTTGATTACCACCATTAATGCATACTGTGCAGTGCGGTTTCTCCAGTATGGGCTTCGCGGAAAAGGTGGAAGCATTGAACCTGTACATCCTGACCACGTCGCGTACTATTCGTTCCGGACACTGAGTTTGCTTCTTGACCGGCATGGCTATTTGATTGATGAGTTTTTGTTTTATGACATAGGAATTGACCACCGGCCGCACAATCCCTGGTATATAAACTTTGCCAACGACGTTTCAGTAAAGATCTCAAAACAGTTGGCGGATGGGATAATCGCATTCGCTAAGCTCAAAGATGAATAGAATCGACGAAAGCATGGGTTGGATCCGCCGCCTTGCCCGGGCCTATACGTTTAATGTGCCTCTAAAAAAGGGGTGCTATCGGATCGCAGATGCAGCAATCGCGATTGGCGGCGAGTTACCAAAGCGGGCCGTGGTGAAGACTACTGATGGATGTGAAATTGTACTGGATCCGTCTGACACCGGATATCGCTACTCCTATTTTCTCGGGGAGTACGAACCTGCAGTGTCCCGTTGCATACGTAATGCAGTTGAGCCAGGAGATGTTTGTCTGGATATTGGTGCTAACGCAGGGTGGTTTACGATAATGCTTATGAAACTTGCGGGCCCCGCAGGTGAAGTTCACTCGTTTGAACCTGTTCCGGGTACACACGAGGTGCTGCTCGAGAACATTGACCGGAACAAGTCGTTTGGTAGAGCAAAGGCTAACCGGGTCGCGCTCGGACGCAAGAAAGGAAAAGTGGAATTGGTCCTGGAGGACGGACTTCCGGACGGGCACGCCTCCGTTGATTTTGGCGGCGAGGAAGAAGGTTTTAGGGTCTCGGCGGAGCGAGATACTCTTGACGCATATCTTGGCGACAATGAAATTGAGCATGTCGATTTCTTGAAAATGGATATTGAAGGCTCGGAATTGGATACACTGAAAGGTGCTGGCCTTTTATTCGATCAAGTTAAGAAGCCGATAATGGTCATAGAAATGGCGTTGGCAACATCGAAGAGGTTTGGTTATGAGCCAAACGACCTTATATCATTCATAAGTGACCAGGCACCGTATCGATTCTTTGAAATCGCTGAGAATCGCGGAACGGTGGAGGAGTTTGAACTGTTTCGGGTCGGAAGCGTAGGTGCCAACGTGTTGTGCGTTCCCGCCAATGCACCGGCGGCTAAGTTTCGTTCACTCGGTATTCGTGAATAAATGTCTCATATAAGACTCGACAATCCGGATTTCGTTCCCAAGCAGCGCGCAAGCGGCCTTTTTCCCGTTCTTGTGTTGTGGGGGCTCGTTTTTGTCGCAATTCTTGTATTTTTGTGGGCCCAAGGAGGCTTTGGAGTGGGGTCGGACTATTACCTTATTCCGTGGTCAATAATTGCGGGTGTCGCTGTGTTGGCTCCCCCGGCGTATATCTTCAGAAAATCAGGCTTCGATCTGTTTCATCCGCTTATTTTCGCGGTTTGGTCATACATTTTTCCCGCGTTCGTTTTGGGCGGATTCATACTTGCATTCGGACTATCAAATCCTTTCTTTCTTTCGTTTATCGAAAATCCTGAATTCAACATTCCATTCTCGCTTTTTATTGTGGTCTTTGGATACCTGAGTGTCGTGCTTGGGTTCTATCTTCCATCCAATAAGTACCTCGTTAAAAGAATGGACAAAATTGTTCCGGATTTAGACTGGGAACCTCAAAACGTTTGGCTGCCGGGAATCGCATTGATGTTTATCGGAATAGGATTCAACATACTCGGCTTTTTACAAGGTGTACTCGGATATCAAAGAATTGACGAAACGGGTATCTTTGATGGGCTTCTGTTCTTTTTGACGCTGATATATCTAATCGGAAACCTGCTGTTATGGCTTGCGATATTTCAGTCCAAGCAGAAAACCGGCGCGTATTACCTGGTTTTGTTTTTGCTGGTCATAATGGTTCCGTTGAAAATGGCTCTGCAGGGTAACCGCGGGAGCTTGTTTTCCAGCGTTTTGCCGATTGCGATGGCGTTTTGGTATTCCGGCAGGCGCCTGAAATGGCAACATTCCGTGGTTTTCGGAGGGGTCCTGTTCCTCGCGATATCCATCGGAATTGTATACGGAACAACTTTTCGTATGATCAAGGGATCCGAAGCGCGCATCAACGCGGGCGATTACGTAGGACAGATAACAGAAACAATCGACTACATTTCAAGGACCGATACGGGGAGACTTATCCTTGAGAGTTCAACAACTCTTTTTGAAAGACTCGAAAACCTGAGCTCGCTGGCGGTTGTTGTCTCTAACTATGAGAAACTGGAGGCATACGAAGCAAGTTACGGGTTAAAAAACAACATCTACAATGATCTGCTGACCGCGTTTATTCCTAGATTCGTTTGGCCCGACAAACCGAGTACATCGGACCCTCGTGCGTACAGCGATCTGTATTTTAGTTATGGCGACAACTCCTTTGCTATTACCCCTTTCGGTGACCTGTTGAGGAATTTCGGGCTCTTTGGGATTCCATTGGGAATGATGATAGTGGGGATGTACTTGCGCTTGATATATTCACTGATGATTGAAACGGAAGAACCAAGGATCTGGAAGAAGATGGCCTACTATCCCTTGCTCACGGTTGTTTCGTACGAGGCATTCTATGCGACGATGTTTCCGTCTTTGCTTCGAACGGGAGTCGTGCTTGTTCTCTGTATACTCCTTATAACGTTTCTAACCCCGGTGAGAGACCTTGCGCTGCCCCTGGGAAGGGTAAGACACGTCAGATCGTAGCGGGTCCGCGTTTTCGTTATTTCATTCTTCAAGATAGAATCAGTTTTCTCCGACCGTGAGCTCGCGATCGGTTTTAGTGGTTAATTTGTGCGATTGTCAAGGCTATCTGTTCCTGCGTATGAATTCTAACAAACTTAACAAATTCAAGAACGCTAAGATCTGTGTGTTCGGGGATGTCATGCTCGACCGATATCTGACCGGAAGTGTCACAAGGGTGTCTCCGGAGGCACCGGTGCCGGTTGTGAATTTGGAAGACGAGCGACACATACCCGGTGGGGCGGCAAATGTAGCCGCTAACATTCGGGGTTTGGGGGCAGAATCGAGGCTTTTAGGAGTAGTAGGAAAAGACAATGAGGCTTCAATCCTAAAAGAACAACTTGTCGGGCTTGGAATCGACCCGTCCCTGCTTGTCGAGTCAGGAGGCCGTTCGACAACATTAAAGAGCAGGGTGTTGTCTGGAAGCCATCAAATTGCTCGTGTTGACCGGGAAAGTACCGGCACCATTAATGACGAAGAGGCGGTTGCCGTTTTGAATGCGGCAGAGTCCGCTTTCGCAGGTTGTCATGCAGTCGTTGTTTCAGACTATGGAAAGGGGCTTTGTTCTTCCGAGTTCTTGGCGCGTCTGATAACGAAAGCAAAGTCACACAACATCCCGGTATTGGTAGATCCGAAGGGGGTTGAATATGAAAAATACTCTGGCTCTTATGTTCTGACTCCGAATAAAAAGGAGGCACTTGAGGTCTTTTTCGCGGACCAAAGAAAATCCGGGAGCATAAGCGCGGCTGGCGAGCATATCGCGGGCAAATACGACGTCGAGAATTTGATTATTACGCTCGGGGCAGAAGGGATGGCCCTGTTTTCAAAGGATACAGGGAAAATTACCATCGACGCAGGGCCGAGAAACGTTTTCGACGTTACGGGGGCAGGCGACACTGTGATAGCAACTCTGGCTGTCGGAACGGCGGCCGGTCTGACGCTCATCGATGCAGCCCATATAGCGAATATTGCGGCGGGGTGCGTTGTTGAGGACGTAGGCACAACCGCAATAAGCTTCGAAAGACTAAAAGAGGCGGTCTCAATGGTTAAAGACAAAGGAATTCACGCTGCATGAGTAATAAACGGCGTCCCAAGATCCTCGTTTTCAGCGATTACTATCTTCCTGGTTATAAGAGCGGGGGAGGTATGAGGACGATCGTGAACATGGTTGAACGACTCTCTCATAAATACCATTTTTACGTCGTTACACGAGATCACGATGGGGTCCAGGACAGGGAGCCGTACACGACAGTAGAAATTGATTCATGGAATGATATTGGGCAGGCGAGAGTATTCTATCTATCAAGGCATAATATTGGCGCCACCACAATTAAGAAGCTGGTAGAAGAGGTCTCTCCGGATGTCTTATACACCAATAGTTGTTTCTCAACATTGGCAATATATCTGTTGAAACTAAGAAGGTTAAGGGTCATCGAAGACAGGCCGGTCGTTATCGCTCCATGTGGAGAGCTTTCTGTTGGGGCACTTGAGCTCAAGAAGTCTAAAAAGCAGATTTTTCTCAACTGGGCAAAACTTATAAGGCTTTATAGAAACGTTATCTGGAAGGCTTCGACAAAACTGGAAGCGGATGAGGTGCTTAGGATGAATCCAAAGGAACCGACGATCATGGTTGCTCCGGATCTTCCTTCCGACAAGATCTTTCCTGAATACTCATTCGAAAGCAAGCCGAACAAGGCGCCCGGACGGGTGAAAATCGTATTTGTATCGAGGTTTCACAAGAAGAAGAACTTCAATTGGGTGATTCCAATCCTCACGCGGTTAAACGGCGAGGTGTTGGTCGATATTATCGGCCCAATTCAAGATTGGGACTACTTTCAGGAAACCGAGCATCTTATTTCGGAACTGCCGGAAAATATTCAAGTCAGCGCCGTTGGACCTGTACCGCACGAATCGGTTTGCCGAACCATGTCGGACTATCATTTTTTTATCTGCCCGACATTGGGTGAGAACTTCGGCCATATCTTTCTTGAGGCAATGGCGGCGGGCTGTCCGTTGCTTATAAGCGACAGGACGCCGTGGCTAAATCTACAGGAGAAGGGAATTGGTTGGGATATTCCGCTGGAAGAGCCTGAAGCGTGGGAATCCGCTTTGCAAGAATGTGTAGATATGGACTCGGAAGGATTCGCAGAGCTGTCAAAGAAATCAAGGGCGTTTGTTACAGATTGGCTTTCATCTCCTGAACTCGATTCGGAAACGGAATCAGTATTGGATCATGCGGTTGAAGTCTCGAGGCGGAATGCCGCTGTCGCTTAGTTCAAGCGAATTCTAGATGTCGGCGTGCCGACTCCTTACGTTAAACATGAGGATATTAGTTTTAGGCAGTACCGGGATGCTTGGTCACAAGCTAGTGTACGAGTTGGGTAAGAAGCATGAGGTTTACGCGGGGGTGCGCGGAAATGGAAGCATTTTGGTCAAAACTGGTATTTGCATGCCGGAACGCGTTGTTCAGTATCTTGACGCAACGAGGCTTGAGTCAATTGAAGCGGGGCTATTTAAGACTCAGCCCGAAGTCGTCATTAATGCAGTCGGCTCTATAAAGCAGCGTTCGGAAGCGATGACGAAGGTAAATGCTATTACGATCAATTCAATTTTTCCTCACCGGTTAGCTGCGATAGCTTCGAATGTAGCAGCCAGGGTGGTTACATTTTCAACGGACTGCGTATTTGACGGGGCTACCGGTGGATATACCGAAGCAGATTTTCCGAACGCTAAAGATCTCTATGGTAAAAGCAAGGCACTTGGTGAGGTTTATTCTGAAAATTGCGTTACAATCCGGTCTTCGATCATTGGGCGCGAGCTCTCCGGGCAAAAAAGCCTCCTGGAGTGGATTCTCTCGAATCGGGGCGGAAACGTAAAAGGTTTTGCGGGAGCTCAGTATTCCGGTTTTACAACTCTCGAGATGGCCCGGATACTGGACCGATTTGTACTGAACGAATCCGGTCTTCACGGTGTCGTCCATATATCGAGCAACAGAATCAGCAAATATGACCTGCTCCGGCTTGTAAACGAACATTTCGAACTCGGCATGGATATCGAAGAGGAAACCGACTTTTGTATCGACCGCACCTTGGACTCGGACGCTTTTCAAAAGTTGACGGGATTTAAACCGAATTCCTGGAATGAGATGATTAAGGAGCTAGCGGCGGATCCGTCGCCCTATGAAGTATGGAGAGAATCAAAAGCCTAAAAGGAAAGAGAGTCCTTGTTACAGGTGGTACGGGATCCTTGGGAAAATCGCTGGTCAACCGGCTATTGAAAGGCGGGTCGGAGACTCCGGAGAGTATCACTGTATTTTCGAGGGACGAAGCGAAACAGCACTATATGCGGCTCGATTATCTGCAAAAAGGGGCTGCAACTGATGATGTCATATATCAAAACTCGCAGGATCTGCTGAACTTTCGTATCGGTGACGTCAGGGATTACTCCGCCCTTGTGTCAGCAATGCGTGATGCCGATGTCGTTTTCCATGCCGCAGCACTAAAACAGGTGCCATCATGCGAGTACTTTCCGTCTGAAGCCGTTGCGACCAATATAAGTGGCGCGCAAAACATCGTGAAGGGAATAAGGGAGAACAGGCTTGAGGTCGGGGCAGTTGTCGGGATATCAACTGACAAGGCGTGTAAACCCATAAACGTGATGGGTATGACGAAAGCCCTGCAGGAGAGGATCCTGATTGAGGCGAACAGGGATTCAGACACCAGTTTTAGTTGTGTTAGATACGGAAATGTCATTGCTTCTAGAGGATCAATCATCCCTTTGTTTGTTGAGCAAGTACGTGAAGGCAGGAATGTCACGGTTACGATGGCGGAAATGACGAGATTTCTTCTTAGTCTTGAGAAAGCTGTCGATACCGTTCTTGCCGCGCTGCTCGAAGGAAATAGGGGTGAAACCTATGTTCCAAAAGTGAAGTCCGCCAAGATTGTCGACCTGGCAAAGGCTATGATCGGTGACCGGGAACTTGAAATCGAGTTGACTGGAATACGACCGGGAGAAAAGATCCACGAAATTATGGTTTCCGAAGAAGAATGCTTCCGAACCATCGAACGTGGAGAGTATTATGTGATCCTGCCGGTTCTTCCTGAGTTGCGAAAAGAGGGGGACTTCAACCCCGCATTGGAATCGGAATACTCGTCACAAGACGATAATATCTCAGTTGACGAACTCAAGGCACTCTTGGCAAGTGCAAGCGGTGAAATTGCTGACTTTTTAAGATAGATACCCGTAAATCTATGAGAATAATGACGATATTCGGGACAAGGCCGGAAATTATCCGGTTGAGCCTGATAATCAAAAAGCTTGATGCACTCTGTCACCAGGTTACAGTCCATACCGGCCAGAACTACGATAAAGGCTTAAGCGACGTGTTTTTGGAAGAGATGGATGTCAGGACACCCGATGAGTACCTGGGAATCAAGGAGGGGAGTTTCGGCGCCCAAATAGGCAGGATCATGGCTGAATCTGAAAGGGTGCTACTCAAATATAAGCCCGAAAAGGTTTTGATCCTCGGCGATACGAACAGTGCGCTTTCCGCCGTAATTGCCGCAAGAATGGGTATTCCTGTGTTTCATATGGAAGCAGGAAACCGTTGTTT
>JABDKD010000240.1 GCA_013003215.1 Pyrinomonadaceae bacterium | reverse complement strand
GGTAAACTCCTTCTGAGTTAAGTCTTCCGCGGATGCGAAGTGAGTCATTAATCCTTCGAGCTCAAGGTTTTGAAACCCTCGAAATGCCTCAGCGAAGTCGTTAAGACCTTCAAACGGAACACCTACGCGGCCCATCCCGGTATCAACTTTAATGTGAACTTTTGCTTTTAGCCCTTTCGACGCGGCAGCACGATCCAGATTCGCGGCAGAGTCGACGTCAAAAAGCACGGGGGTAATGTCGTGTTGGAGAATAAGGTCTTCCTGTCCCTTCCAGAAGCCGCCCAGGCTTAGTATTCGCTCCTCGATGCCGGAAACTCTAAGCTCAAGTCCTTCTTCAGGAATCGCGACACCGAACCAGTCCGCGCCTTCTTCCGAGAGGATACGTGCACATTCCACGGCGCCGTGACCATACGCATCCGCTTTTACCACCGCAAGGTACTGCAGGTCTTCACCCACATACGACTTTAGTGAAGCGAGATTATCGGCGAGATTCCGTAGATTTATCTCGGCATATGTCGGACGAAACGCATTTGCGGACATAAGGAATTAACGTTACCAACCTTTTCTTTTGCGAAGTGACGTAATGTGAGCTGTATGATGCCGTGAATGCCAATCATAAAGTGCGAGCATTCCCTTTAGATCCCACTCCCCCGTCTCCGGATGGTTTAATCGACGGGAGAAATCCGATTCATCCATTGATGAGAGCATTTCTGCCCAGCGCGCATGAACTCCCCTGATAATATCGAGAGAGTTTCCAACGCTTCCTTTGGAATCGGGTAGTTCGGCCCACTTGTCTTCGAAATACGCTCTTATGGTCGGAAGGTCCTCAGTAAGGGCCAGCTTAAAACGGCTGAATGAGTTGATGTGACTGTCGGCAACATGATGGACGACTTGCCGGATCGTCCATCCCCCATCTCGGTAAGGCTCATCCAACTGGGCTTCACTTAACCCTTCTACCGCTGACTCAATAGCACTGGGAAGATCTCTAATCGTTTCGATCATTTCTTCGCGCTTTTTGGCTCTAAGTGCCACATCAAGATCAAAATCTCCGATTGGGAACCTGGGATCGATACCTTGCTTACTCTCCATAATAGTTATCAAACCTCGTGAATTCCTTTAGAAATGCCAGTCTGACAGACCCCGTGGGCCCGTTACGCTGCTTCGAAAGAATGATCTCAGCAACATTCCTTTTGTCCTCTTCCAGCGACTCCGGATCCTTTGCGTAGTACTCTTCCCTGTAAATAAAAGCTACTACGTCTGCATCTTGCTCAATACTTCCCGACTCCCTGAGGTCTGAAAGCATTGGCCGGGGCGGATTCCGCGCCTCCGGAGCACGAGAAAGTTGAGATAGCGCGACGACCGGAACATTCAATTCTTTCGCCAGACCTTTTAGTTCGCGGGAGATCTGAGAAACCTCTTGCTGACGCGACTCCGTTCGCTTTGAGCCCGCCATCAGCTGCAGGTAGTCGACGATTATCAAATCAAGCTTCTTTGTCTCCGCAGCCAGTCGGCGGGCTTTTGCCCGCATTTCAAGAACCGATATACCGGGCGTATCGTCGATGTATACCTTCGCTTCCGAAAGCGTCCCGATCGCCTGAGCCAGCCTTCCCCATTCATCTTTGGAAAGATACCCGGTTCTGAAGCGATGTGCGTCAACCCGTGCTTCAGAGCTGATCATTCGCATTACGAGCTGCTCTTTTGACATCTCAAGTGAGAACAACGCGACCGTTGCTTTCTCCTGAATTGCAGAGTTTTGTGCCAGTGTGAGCGCCAATGCGGTTTTACCCATTGATGGTCTCGCCGCGATTATTATCAAATCCGAGGGCTGAAGGCCGGAGGTCATTTGATCGAGGTCCGTAAACCCGGTTGCCAACCCCGTCAGTGCATGGGTTTCCCGTTTCGCGAATTCCTGAACCTTTGCCAGTACATCTTCAGCAACCGGCTTGATGTGCGCAAACCCCTGTCGGTTTCGAGCCTCCGCGAGGCCAAAAATCATTCTTTCGGCCCGATCCAGCATATCTTGCGCTTCGTCTTCTTCAGAAAGCGCCTCGGCCGTAACCTGGTTACAGGTCCTTATGAGTTCCCTGACAATAGATTTCTCCGCGACAACTTTGATATATGGCTCGAGTTTTGAAAAATGGGGAAGGCCGTAGGTGAGGTTTGTTATAGTTGCTACTCCGCCGATCGTTTCAAGCCTTCCTTCTTTCTTGAGTTCTTCACCGATCATTACCGGCTCGATTTGTTCTCCCCTTTCGAAAAGAGCGGTCATCGCCTTATAAATGCTGCGGTTACGGGGAGCATAGAAGTCCTTCGGCTGAAGCGATTCGACAACCTCGGATATGATTGCATTATCCAGGAGTATTGCTCCCAGTATCACGCGCTCGCTTTCCTCATTCGAAGGTAAGGGCTTTTCGAGGAATTGTTCGGAATCAGCTCTTCTTTCCGGTGTCACAAGAATTTTCTCCAGGGGGCTTCAACTCAATTAAAAAAAATGAAGACCGAGGATTGAACCTACGGTCTCCAAATACTACTACGAATCAATCCAGCGGGACAATTCGCAGGTTATCCTTCAGTTTTTTCTATCTCAGATTCCGAGGATTCAGGTGTTTCACCGGGTGCGTTAACAGCTTTATCCGTTCCACCGGAAGCCGCTTCGGCAGTTTGTGCACCAGCCTCTTCCTCCGGCTCTTCAAGCCGCTCCTGGATGATCTCACCTTCGGCGATCACAGTGATCGGAAGCTCGAGCGTTACTTCACGATGCAGCTTAACAGGAACCATGAATTCTCCAAGTTCCTTAATAGGACTTTTCAGAATGATCTTTCTCCTGTCTACTTCATAACCCTTTTGCTTCAGTGCATCTTCGATATCCATCGAAGTAACCGAACCAAAGAGCGTTCCGCTTTCACCGGCCTTTCGCTCAAATTCAAACTTGAGCGTCCGCATTTTCTCGTGCTGCGCTTCTGCTGTAGAACGTTCTTCCGCTGCCTTTTTGAGCAGAGCATCGCGTTCCATTTCTACCTGCCTTACATTCCCTTTTGTCGCCAAAATCGCGAACCCACGGGGCAGTAAGTAGTTTCGGGCGTAGCCGGCCCGGACCGTCACGATCTCGCCTCGGCCTCCAAGGCTTTCAATATCTTCTTTCAATAGTATGGTCGTCGTTGCTGCCATCTGTAATACCTCCGTTAATCAGAAACATAAGGCAGGAGAGCCATAACTCTCGCACGCTTTATCGCCCTAGCCAAACGACGCTGATCCTTCGCAGAAACACCGGAAATTCGTCGCGGCATAATCTTCCCGCGTTCCGGAATAAATCTCGACAGATAATTCACATCTTTCCAATCGACGTAAGCCGGTACAGTCTGTCGCTGGTTATATCGATTATATCGACGATAGTTACGTCTTTGTCGCGGACGTCCGGCAGGACGTGCGGGTCGTCTATCTGATGATGTCGACTTCTTTTCACGCGAGGAGTCGGTCGTCGTGGTTGCCGCTTTCGCTGCTTCTGTCTTCTTTTCTTCGGCCATCTTATTCGTCCTCCTCACTTCCTTCAGCCTTTGCGCCTAACGCAGACTTCAGTTTCTCCTTTCGGGCTGCACGTTTTGCTTCGATCTTTTCCGCAGCCTTACGCTCTTCATCAACGCGAACCGTCAAATAACGGAAGATCTTGTCATTTACACGAAGGCGTCTCTCGAGTTCAGCGATCTCTCGACCTGAACCTTCTATCTCAAAGAGATAATAGTAACCCTCTGTAAACTGTTTAATCCGGTAGGCGAGCGGGCGGCGTCCCATGTCATCAGACTTGACGACTTTTCCACCTTCCGACTCGATAAGTGATTCGATTTCGGTGTTCAATTGACCTATTACCGCATCGTCCGTCGCCGGATCTGCGATATACAT
This sequence comes from Pyrinomonadaceae bacterium, assembly GCA_013003215.1. Classification (GTDB taxonomy): domain Bacteria; phylum Acidobacteriota; class Blastocatellia; order Pyrinomonadales; family Pyrinomonadaceae; genus Aridibacter. Next base: position 1,060 of record JABDKD010000240.1, on the reverse strand, counting down.
CAATTCGTATACTCTGTTAATTGCCAATGTTTCCTCCTTTTGGCTGTAAAACCTCGCCTCAAAAAGGCGAAGTAAAAAGGTAAAGGGCTAACTGTTAAAACGGGACATCGCCCTCTCAATCCCGTCTTCAATCATGACTTCTACAGCGTTCGCCGCAGTCTCAACGATTTCCTCCAGTATCCCGAAGGATCCTTTTGGAAACCTTTCCAATACAAACTTTCTGGAATTCGTAAGCGGATGATCCGGCTTTATTCCGATCCTCAACCTAGCGTAATTCTCTGTCTTCAAACAAGCCGTCAATGACTTTAGGCCGTTGTGGCCACCATCTGAGCCTTTTCGCCTCAATCTGACCGTCCCAAACGGGATCGCCAAATCGTCTACGATGATTATCGTCCTGCTTACATCCCTTTCATCTTTTCGTAGCAGGCAGCTAACCGCTTCTCCGCTAAGGTTCATGTAAGTTTGAGGCTTCACCAACTCAAGATTTCCGCCTTCGCTGGTTTTCTGACCAATCAAAGACCGGCATTCGGTCCTTGACACCGTTATACCCCAGCGTCTCGCGAGCTCGTCGACCACCATGAAACCGACGTTATGCCTGGTAAGTTCGTAGTCAGGACCCGGATTCCCGAGTCCCACTACCAACCAATTTTCCGGGCGGGTATTGACGGTGATCGTCAAAACGACACCTCAAGACAAGGACTATTCCTCGTCCCCATCGGCCTCTGCGTCGGCGCCTTCTTCTCCTTCGACGCCGTCTTCGCCCTCTTCGCCTTCTTCTCCAACCAGTCCAGGTTCGAGTTCCTCGTCTTCGATGACCGGTTCGAGTTCGACCTCCTTAACAAAGACCACGGCCGCGACGACCTGTTCCGGTGCGTCTAGAATTTCAATCTCGTCATCGACCTTGATCTCTTCAATAGAGATCGAGCTGTTCATTTCAAGCTCTTCAACATTGACGTGTATGGCCTCAGGAATGTTACTAGGCGTACAAAGTACTCGAATCTCGCGCATTGGCTGCTCAAGCAGACCGCCTTCTTCCTTAACACCGGCCGGCGTTCCATCC
>JABDKD010000215.1 GCA_013003215.1 Pyrinomonadaceae bacterium | reverse complement strand
CTCCAGGTCCGCAGCGGCCGAAAGGCCGCAACGACACTATGAAGAGGAACCAGCAAGCATTACCCAAAAAAATAGACGGCCGCAAGCGACCGTGGCGGACCTGGAGATCCGCGCTCCCAAAGAGAAGCGAAGTTCGCTCAAAAGTTTATCAATACTTCGACGGCCGCAAGCGACCGTGGCGGACCTGGAGATCCGCGCTCCCAAAGAGATCCGAAGTTCGCTCAAAAGTTTATCAAGACATCGACGGCCGCAAGCGATCTGGCGAACGAGCCGTCCGCGCTCCAGGGGGAGATTTCGTGTCTATTCCGTGGCTAGTAGGACAAAGCGTTAAACATGAGCGGGAACGTTGCTTGTGCCTGACCACGATACTGCGGACGGAACCCGAACAGAACTATCTTGCCCTTGCCCATCTTGACTTCAACAAGTGCCGCCTTGCCGGCAATTCTTTCTTTACCGTGTGCCCAACCGGACAGAAGTATTTTTTCCGCGTCTTCGGGATACTTTGCTATGACATTGACTTCCATTGAAGCGTTTTCAGAGTTCTGAACTTCAAACACAGGCGATCGCTGGAACCAGGCAATTGATTCTCTATCCATGCTTTTGGCAACCGGATGAGCCGTGTCCAGCTCGATTCGCAGGATCGATCCCGGAATATAGAAGTCCTTTCTTTCCCAGTCCTTCGCAATGTTCTTTATTGGGAGGCCGAATTGCTCGATGGCGAAGTTCGAGGAGTTGTTCATAAACACAAGCGTTCCTCCGTCTTCGACATACTTTTTGAGCTTCGCAACACCTTCTGTCCCGACACCGCCGACATAGTCTTTGGGCATCGAGCCATCCGGGTAGCCGTTCAAGATCTGATTTGGCGACTGATCGGGGAAGACAACTGACGACTTTGTCGGATCCCAGGTGTCTCCAATATAGAAGGGTTCCTTCTCAACCTTGCAATAATCATTTAGATATCGAAATCTGACAGGACTGCTGAATCTTTCGATCACCCATCTGGTCCACCCTTCATCCATCGAAGGTATGCTCGAACGGAACGCCCCAAAAGTGTAGGTGTCATTACATGGATGTCCGCCGCCGTCACCAAATCCTTGGATAGATTCCGGCTTTGGAAACTTGAAAGGTTGATAAACGGGCATGGCCTCAACTCCCGTCAATAATGCCAAATCGTGCGCGGTCACATCATAAGGCGGTATTGGATTTCCTAAATCGTCGATGAGATTTGGATACTGCACCCGTCCCATCATTGCGACTGCAAACGAGCCATATGGTTGATCAAGCCTGACGACTTTCGAGCGTTTCCTAAATCGCTTATTCCCGACTGAAAACGCATCGGCATCCTCAACCTCGACTCCCGCTCGCTTTAGTGCCTGCACCAATCGCGACGATCCCGGTTCGATCACAAACGCATTCAACTCGCCGGATTTTCGCGGGCGCGTGGCGTCGTAGCCGATCGTGTGAAAGCGTTTCAGCCATTTCTCGCGGTTGGCCGCGGCATGATCAAGAAGGTGGAATGCTCCCGTTTGCATATAATCAACGATGTCGCCGATTCCCCAGCGACCGCCTTTCCAAAGCGGACCATAGTTTCTCGAAACCTTATTGACGTCAAAGCCGCGTCTGCTTGACAGATCTTTCGGATCAATCGTTACCGGAGAAGCCAGTCTCGCCGAAGCGGTCTCACTGAGAATGCGTGCACCGCCGTGATAATGCGAATATGCGCGCGCCGGGGTCCAGGCGTCATACGTGGATGCCGTCGTGATTCCCTGTTTTCCACTCTTGCGCATCTTGTCGGCGATGTACTCGCCGATCTCCGTGTATCCTTCTACGATTTCCTTAGGAACATTCGGCTCAACAGGATCCAAATAGGGCGGAACAAAAAACCGCGCCCCGTTTCTTCCTTGTTGGTGAATATCGTGGACTATTTGCGGGTGATAAACGTTGTGGATCTTCTCAACCGTCATTTGCGTCTCAACCTGCGTGAAGGCGTACCAGTCGCGGTTGTTATCATGCCCCACATATTTGTGATAGAGCTCGGGCGGTGAAGTGCCTTCATGTTTGGTTCCCAAGGTCTTGTCATACCAATTCTTAACGATGTCGACGCCATCCGGGTTGAGCGATGGAACAATTACTATGATCGTGTTGTCTAAGATCTTGCGAATTCTCTTTTCTTTGGATGTCGCAAGCCGGTGCGCGATTACTGTCGAGGTAAGCGTCGAACCGACTTCTGTCGAGTGAATTCCATGGGTAATGAGTACAAATGTCTTTCCTTTTTTGGCGAGCTTCCGGGCCTCACTCATCGAGCGCCCAATCTTTCGCGGGTCAGCAAGTTTGTCGTTTATGTCCTTGTAGTAGTCGAGCCGCCGTAGGTTTTGCGGCGATGAGATCAGAGCATAGGAAAATGGTTTGCCCAACGTTGTTTTCCCAATTGTTTTAAAGACCACGCGGTCAGAGGCCGCGTCGAGTTTTTGGAAATACTCGACGATCTTTGACCAGTTAGCGAGTTTGTAGTCTTCGCCGGGAGTGAAGCCAAGTACGTCCTTCGGCGCGGGCTGCATGTAAACAAAGGCCGAAAAGACGAATATAAGCAAATTAACGGCGAGAAACCGTCGAAGAGTTAGGACTTGATTCATAAGGATGCTCCGAATTGGGTTTTTGAGATTATATTTGACCTTGTGCTGTTTGGAAACCTAATTCGGCAAGAGATGCATCAAACTTACGTTCTTGTGGTGAAATGAGATGCCATCATCTTCGACACCCCCGTGGATAGAGCGACAAAGCCAGCTTGACGGCCGGAGAAAACAATCTTGCCTTTTGAAAATGGCGGGTGTAGATTGGCGGAAGAATTCGGCTATATCCCAAGACCTATATGACCTTAATTAAATCCGTTACTTTGATCGTAGTTTTTTTGAATGTGCTGACCGCACCGATCACGGGTCAAAGTGCGCCGCCGCCTCCCCCTCCGGTGCCGCAGAAATACAATCCTCCTCCCAAAGTTCCGGGTGCGACGGTGAGGGGAAAGCTTGTATACGCTGACACCGGAGCGCCGGTACGTTATGCGCTAATTGGGTTTACAAACATAGATGGGAATAGGACATCAGGCGAGTTTGTTAGAACGGATGAGCACGGGAACTTCGTCTATGAGAATTTGAAGGCCGGTGCTTACTATCCCGTTGTTAAAAACCGAGGGATCCTAAATCCGGAAGCATTCAATTCAAGGGCGATTACAAAGAAGGATCGTTTGACCAAGCTCGAATCAACTTTTCCAAGGGTCGAGGTTGAAAGCGGTGGGCAGTACCAGATCATGGTCCGTGCGCGAAGGGGAGCAACCATAACCGGTGCGATCAGGTACTTCGACGGCGAGCCGGCAGTTGGATTAAAGGTTGAGGCGCTTCCCGCGATCGGAGAAGAGAATTCCCTATTGAGTTCCGTGATGGCTAACGGGCTCTATACGGCGGAAACCGATGACCGTGGTGTCTTTAGATTTTCGGGAATTGCCGCGGGGCCTTATTTAGTCAGAGCAACTGAGCCCGTCTCTCACAAGAACAAAAAAGTCTATTCGTATTCATCCGGCATGGATTTCCTGGCGTTCGGCGAAAATCCGTTTCGAACTTACTTTCCCAGTGTCGGAGATTTGAAATCAGCAGAACAGGTCGAGGCTTACTACGGCGGTACCACTGAGGGTGTCAACATTACCCTCCCGGAACGAACACTTTACGATGTTGCCGGCATCGTGGTCCGAAAAGACACGGGGGAACCGCTCCGGAATTTCGAGGTCAGTTTTGTACCGATAAAAGATGATGAAGAAAAGGATGGTTCGAACCGTAGTACGAGGGCGCTTGCGACCATGATCAGGGCTACTTCGAACACCTGGAACTACGGGGACTCGCTCCCGGCTGAATGGACGATCACCAATCTTCCCGCGGGAAAGTACAGGTTGACCGCCACGCAGAAGCCGCAATACAGGAGTTCCTCAAAAACCGATGCGCCGATGCCCGAGCAGGCCAGGTATCCTTCGGTATCACAGGACATAGAGATCACGGATGGGGATTTAAGCGGGATCCGGTTCGAAGTGCCGGTTGGAGGTGGATTGAGTGGAAAGATTGTGCGGGAAGACGGCGGGGATCTTACCGATTTTCTCATGCTGACTGCAAAGAATGAGGAAACCGGGGATATCGTTCGTCCCAATTACCTTTCGGGCAACAATCAACGTTCAAAGGATAAAAGATCTGCCCCATTTGATTTCGGAAGGCTTCAGGAAGGCGACTACCGAATAGAGCTCATGAGCGCCGGCTTTTTTGTAAAAGAGATTCGAGTTGGAAACAGCATAGCCGAGAACAAGGTTATTTCACTTGAAAACGGCGAGGATCTGAAAAACGTCACAGTTGTAGTTTCGACGGATATGGGCCGCATCAATGGCACGGTCGTTGGGCATGGACAGGGCGAAGAGGCCTTTATTGTCGCTCTTGAAGCAAGCGAGGACGCTTCCTCGGTATTCCTGTTCGGAGGCGGTAAAACTGCTCGCGTTAAAGATGACGGAAGTTTTTCGATGAGCTTGCCGCCCGGTGAATATGCACTTGTGGTTGTAAGCAGGTCCAGCGCACCTCAAAATCCGCGCGATATCCCGGCGTGGATCGAAGAACAGCGAGAGGGTGCTGTCAGGGTTGAAGTGATCTCCAAACAGGAAAAATCGGTACAACTGACCCAAAGGTAGGTTGCCGTCAGGATTACTTATGAAGTCGATTTTCACATTGCTGATTGCGCTTTTACTTTCTATAGGGGTCCTGGGCCAGTCAGCGGCAGATGCGGCCAAAGCGGCAGTAGATAAAGTTAAGGATGCTGCCCGTGACGCGGCAGCAACAACGGAAGAGGAGCCGACGACTACTGTCAGAGGCAGGGTTTTTTATGAAGATACCGGTCAGCCTCTGCGAAGAAGCTGGATAGGGTTCGTAAGAATAAAGAAGCTAAATACCGACCCAAATGAGACCGTGTCGCCAGTTTCCGGCGTGTGGGATTATCAAAACGTTGAGTCTGTCCTGACGAATGATTTTGGCGAATTTGTAATGAAGGATGTTGCGCCGGGTATATACCAGGCCGTGCTCAAGGTCCCGGGAATTCTGAACCCAACCCTTGCCGATCGTGAAAGTCCTGTATTCCGGCAATACATGATTGACGGCGTTTCAGAAGCTCAAATCGAAGTTGGGGTAAGACGGGGCGGTGCGGTTAGTGGCCGCGTGATGTATCAGGACGGCGCACCATTGATTGGCGCCAAGGTCTCTCTTCTACCGGTGTTTCCACCGATTGATCCGTCTTCGGAGAAAACGGAAATAGAAAAAACTGTACAATTTAAAGTGATCATGGCGATGTCCGGCATTGGCACGGCTCAAACAGACGACCGCGGATACTACCGGTTCGCCGGGGTTCCAGAGGGTGAATACCGGGTCATGGTTGCAGAGCCTTCGGTTTTTGACGGGTCGAATACTAAAATCTCCGCGTATAGCACGCAACGGTATTTCAACACTTCGGAATTGAAAACTTATTACCCCAATGCGAAGACGGAAGTAGATGCCTCTGCTCTACAGGTTTTTGTGGGAGAGGAGCTTCAGGATATAGACATAACACTGGCTCCGCGCGAACTCTACGAAGTAGTTGGAAGGGTTGTAGGCAAGAACAACAATGCGTTGGTTGACGGGATCGAGGTGACCTTTGAACGGGAAGGGAAGAAAGAGGATTTCGACTATCAGTCCAAGCAGATAAGAACGACAACGACCGACAAGGAAGGCGTCTGGCGGTTTAAGGATATGCTGCCCGGCAAGTATGTCGCCACTGTTGCGGAGGCCTCCTACCGAAGGTATGACGATCCCGATGCGGACCCGGGGGCGAGACCGAACTACGCGACTTCTGAACACAAGTTCGAGATCCTGGAAGGTGAACGCAACGAAGTGATTTTGAGGATTGCGGAAGAAGCTAAGCTCGAAGGGACGATTACGGTTGAGGGGAACAGGGAACTTCCCGACTCGGTATGGGTCTATGCGGATTCGAGGACCGACCGGGCCTCCTCTGACACTCCGGAAACCACGGACTATGAATCTGAAGAAACTGTCCAGATGGTCCAGACTGAATTCAGCGTTGACGATCTTAAAGAAGGAGAATACTTCATCAGTGTTAGGGCGAGCGATGAGCACTACGCGAAGTCGATCACATATAAGGGAAAGAATGTGATGGATCAGCCGATTAAAGTAGAGGCAGGTCAAAAGCTCGAGGGGTTTCGCGTTGTACTTTCAAGTGGATCCGGCAAGGTAACGGGAAAAGTGATCGACGCGAAGCAGACCGACTATATTTACGCATACATGATGCCCGTGCGAGCTGACATTAGCCTCTACCGGGCGTACCTTCTCGGTGACTCGGATTACATCGGTGATGACTTTACCTTTGAATTGTCTGACAGGCCCGGAGAATACTACCTCTTTGTTAAAGACGGCAGTAACGAGCCAAAGACGCGTGATGCGACGCCCGAATCCCTCGATAACTGGGTACGAAAGTTGTTGAAGAATGCAGTAAAAATTAGAATTCAACGCGGAAGAACAGTGGAGGCGGAACTGTCCATGCCGAAGAAAGATTCCGAACCTGAAACTCCATGAGTCCGGGGTCTTCGCGCTTTAACTCGAAACTCTTTGTCCGATTTACATTTGTGTCGATCCGATGACCGAAAAGAACGCTCAAGGCACTGGACCTGAAGTGGACAATTGAGTAGGGGTTCTTCACGGCCGCTCAACGGAAGTAAAAGTGGTTTTGTGTTTCTTTTAACCGTGCTATAATGTTTACTCTGTGTTGAAAGCGGTTCAACACGCTCCCTTACTTCATTCCATCCGGAAGCCGTCAAGGCATTCCAGACATTCCTTCCTTCAGGAGTTTCCATGACTCTCAAGATGATCCAGGGTGAAATTCGATTTGGCGCGTTTCTTTTGTTGTTAGGCGTATGCGTTTTGGTGCTTCTCGGCTGGTCCTGTTCGAGTGCCGCCGGCAAAAGGACTTCACCCGTAAAATCTGACAACAAAACTGTTGCTCAAAAGAACAGCCACAAAGCTTCGCGCAACCAGCCAATTGAATCCACCGCTCCAAAAACTTCCGGGCCCACTATAGAAATAAAAGAAAACTCTCCCTCTGATACCGTCAAGGTCTTTTATGACAGGTTGCGTGAGAATCGTTTCAAGGACGCACTCATCCTGACAAATCTGCGGCCGGCGGTAGAGGGGCTTTCGGACCGCGAAGTTTCTGACCTCGGCGTTGATTTCAGAAAACTTGCCGGAATGGTACCTGAAAAAATGCCGATTAACGGCGAGATCATGACCGGCAACGAAGCCACTGTTACAGTCAGAATGCCTGACCCGAAAACGGGCAAACCCGAAATCTCGGAACTTCAATTGCGCAAGAACGGAGATCATTGGGTCTTGCTGGTTGCTGACGCAGAAGGTGAAAAGAGAGTTCGAAAAGAAGGAAAAAACTACTTTTTCTCCTTAAGAATGGATGTTCACCATGAAGAGGCGAAAGCGATGCTGAACCGGATTAGCAAAGCTCAAGCTGTCTACTCACTTCAGAACAAAGGGAAATATGCGGATTTGCGTACTCTTGTACAAAAAGGATACGTGCCAACGGATGCGCTAAGTGTTGAATCTACTGGCTATAAGTATGATGTAGCACTGGCATATGACCAATCAACATACACCGCTTTGGCAACACCTGCAGAATACGGAAAATCCGGAACACTCTCTTTCGCACTTAAAATTCGAAGGGGAGTAGAACCGGAATTGGTAAGCCGTGACGTTAAAGGAAATTCTCTCAATGGCTAGAAAAGTGTTTATAAATAAGGGTTTAGGGCGATTCATTTGTTTGTGTTTTGCGTCGAAACATAATATACTCGCGCGCGTTCCCCTTATTAGAGGATTCTTATAAATCTAAATGTTGCGAAACTGGGCTGCTAAGTTTAACAAATCGCTGAGCAAGCGAACATCGTCGCGTCGGCTGGAGGTAGAAGTGCCGATCAAGTTGACGGTTGTGCCGGATACCAATACCGGACGGTTGAACATGCCCGGTAGTGAGTTGTCCGTTAGCGGCGAAACAGCGGATTTCAGCCGAACCGGGATCGGATTTACAGTTTCATGTATTCGAGTAAAAGAATTCTATTTGGTCGGCGAAGGCCGGATCATCGATGCGGAGATCTCTCTTCCTAACGGGAGAGTGAATATGAAGATCGTGGGAACGAGGTATGAGCAGACGGGCCAGCACCTTTCGGTAACCAAATATGCGATCGGAGCAAAAATCGTCGAGATGCGTCCGAAAGACCGTAGTCTTTATGAGGAATTTCTTTCCGGCGGAAAAGAGCGTGCCGGCACACTCCATTTAGGTACCGAGGAAAGATAGAAAAGAACTCAGTTTGATACGTACGGACGGCCTGATCGGTCGTTTTTTGATTTTAAAATGAATAAAAAAGTAGGAATTGGAGTAATCGGAACCGGGTTTGCTCGAAGAACTCAGATCCCTGCGTTTAACGCGATCGAGCAGGCGGAGATCGTTTCTGTTACGAGCGGCAGGATGGAAAACGCCGAATCCACAGCGCAGGAATTTGGAATTCCTCATTTCAGTTCAGATTGGACCGAGACCGTTGAGCATCCGGATGTTGACCTGGTTTGTATTACGACTCCACCGGATCTGCATCTTGCCATGACACTCGCTTCGATCAAAAACGGAAAACACGTTTTGTGTGAAAAACCTATGGCTATGAATACAGCACAAGCCGTTGAAATGGAGGATGCTGCCTTAAACTCCGGATTGATGGCATTGATAGACCATGAATTAAGGTTTACAAACGGAAGGTTGGAAGGCTTTCGCATGATTCGGGAAGGAGCCATCGGAAAGATACGGCATATCAAGTATCTCTTTCGGAATTCAGCCCGTGGTGATTCGTCGTTGCCATGGACGTGGTGGTCAGACGTCGAGAAGGGCGGTGGTACGCTCGGGGCAATAGTCTCGCACGTGATCGATTCAATTCATTGGTTTACGGGTGTTGGAGTCTCATCTGTTGACTGCAGGCTGCGTACCCATATAACCGAACGTCCTTTCGAGGGCGCGCTCCGCCGGGTAACAACAGATGACGAGGCAATACTAATCTTGGATTTGGAAGAAGGCGAGTTAACGGAGAATCCGTCTGCAAGTATCTCCGCTTCGATGGTTGAGGCCGGGCCATACAGAAACAGAATTGAGCTTTACGGTACGAAAGGGGCGATTCGGATCGAGGACGGAGGTGAGGTGTATAGGGCCGATATGGGAAACAACGACTGGACGCAACACCACCTCGACCTCGGTAAGACGGCGCCTGGGATGCAGCCGGGAGGGTGGTCAAAGGGCTTCACCAAACTCTCTGAATTGATCGTCGAAGCATTGCTGGCAGGTCGCAACCAGGTTAAACACGCAGCGAACTTTGAAGACGGAGTTCGAATTCAAAGAGTTCTAGATGCAGCACGAGAATCAAACAAGAACTCAAGAATCGTCCGGGTTTCCTAGGTTGAGGTATGGTCGTGAACGACCTTCCACCCACCATCAAGCTTTCGAAACACAAGGGTGAACAGACCGGTTGGAGTATCTTTCTTCCTGACAAGCGTAAATCTGCCCGTTACAAAGGCCGACTTTTTATTCAGCACGGTGATTTCGAGTTCTGAAAATGAAAGGGTACCCATTTTTTCGCGAGTATCGTATCCCTTCTTGTACCGGTCATAGGCCGCCTGCCACCCTTTTGACACGGTGTTGCCGGAAACAAACCTTAGATCCGGAGATTTCCAGTATCCTTCCATGAATCCCTCGATGTCGCCCTTATTCCAATCATCGACCTGCCTATTAATGACGTCGCGAATCGCATTCTCAATTTTTGAACGTTTTGAATCGGATTGTGCATTGGACAAAGTTGTCACGAACAATACGAACAGTGCCAGCAAAAGTAGTTTCATAACCCGAACAACCTATCACAGCAGACCAGCCGGACCGAGTCTTTTGGCACAATAATTGAAAATGAGACCGGACTTTGTGGTGTACAACAAACTTGTACAAAATTAAATCGCTGTATATAATGACGTTACCTCGGTGGATTGCCGAAAAAGACCATTTTGTTAAAAGCTTTTGTTATAAAGCTAAACGGATTAACACTTTTTTAGCATTTCATGTATAATGCCTTGTATCTCACGCTTTTAGACTTCACCTCTGCCTTTGTTGGGCTCACTTTTTCCAAGACCTAGACAACAAGCCAACAAGAGAATCCGGCGCGATTTTGGTTATGTCACACCAGCTAAAGGATATTGAAGGTGGAAGAGATAAGATCGTATGTTTCGAGTCTTACGGAGTTAGGGTGGGAATCAGTTCTAACTATCCGGACTTCCTCCAAAGAGTTGCAGATGAGTTAGACGACATCTTCCCTACAGACATTGCGCCTATTGACAATTCAAATATCGAACGCCGAATCGAGATAACTCGAAAAGAAGATGGTTTCATCGAGTTCATGATCGATGGCGAAGAGGTTTCGGGTTCTTACTCAGAGGAGAATGTTTTCAGATTTCTCCTTTCCCGAATAAGGCTCACAGTTGCGGAGTATGCAACGTCAAGAGTATTCGTTCACGCCGGAGTCGTCATTTGGAAAGGCAAAGCACTGGTATTTCCGGGCAATAGCTTTAGCGGTAAGACCTCGCTTGTTAAGGCGTTCATCGACCTGGGCGCTTCCTACTTTTCTGATGAGTACGCAATCTTTGATGAAAACGGACTCGTTCATCCGTATCCGAAAACGTTGTCGATAAGAGGAATTGTTGACGACTTCACGCAGGTCGAACATACGGCTGAAGAGCTCGGGGCCGTTACTGAAACCGAACCGCATCCTGCTGGGATGTTCTATTTTGGTCAATACGAAGAGAATGCCGCATTCGAACCAAAACCTTTATCGGTTGGCGAAACAGTCCTGAAGACCGTTTCCTTTACCTTGCCGATTCGTGTCGCTCCGGCATTCTCACTCGATGTTTTACAAAAGGCCGCCACGAACGTTATCAGGTGCGAGTCAAAAAGAGGTGAGGCAGAGATTACAGCTCCCCTGCTGATCGAACATTTCGAGAAGCACTCCAATTAACAAAACCGCCGTATTCCGGCACTTAGAATTATGAAAAACAATCAAACACCAAAAGCACGCCAGTCCGGCCTGGTGGTTCAAAACACCAGCAACGAACTATTGGTTTACGATCTTGATGCCGAAAAAGCCATGTGCCTGAATGAGACAACGGCTACGGTCTGGCAGGCATGCAACGGTCAGAACTCTATCAAAGATATTTCCAGGGAGTTCGAAGAGCTGGAAGCTAAAAACAGCGAACAAATCGTCTGGATTGCAATCGATCAATTGGCTAGGCATGGATTGCTGGAAGATGCTGTTCAAAGCGAATTGTCTTCTGAAAACCGCCGCGAAGTACTAAAGAAGATTGGCTTTGCTTCAGCGGTTGCCGTCCCGGTAATTGCTTCACTTGTAGCGCCGTCGAGTGTTCTTGCATCAGCCTCTTGTGCCTGTGCCGCCCCGGGTGACTGCTTGACTCAGCCAAGCTGTCCCGCTTCGACCTGCAACGGGTCGGGCCAGTGCGCTCCTTAAACGACTGAAAACATCCGAATTTCGTAAGAAAGCGGGTTTCCCGCTTGATTTGCCTATTCTCCAGTTAGATTTGACCGCCACAGGCGGTCTTTTTTTGTTCAATTTTCCAAGAGAGCTTAGAGTAACACGCTGGATTTGTGAGGTTGGCCGATAGACTCCGGGAACTCCTTTTTCGTGTACTAAAGTCAACGAAGGCAAGACTTTCGGAGCAATATTTACCTCGTTTAAGAAACGTGATAGTCTCAGCCTACTCTACTCAAAATAAACGGGATATATTGCGGGCATGCAACTGTTATTTGATGTTTCGCGACAAATTCTGGCGCTTTATGAAACCCGTAAAAGCCTGTAGGTTTCGCACCACAAGCCAAGGTGATTTTTGAGTAGAAAAGGGGAGGATTTGTAGTGTTGTCCGGCCTCGGACGCAGCCAATTTGAAGGTTTTCTGAACCCATTGAATTCAAATGGTTTGGATAAATTTTGAATTAGTTGGAAGAAATATTGACAAGGCACGAAAGTTGGATAGAATGACAACACAATTACCATTTGTTTAAGGGAACTTGGATATTGATTGGTCTTCTGTTCCGGTCGCGCGTTAAAGACGGCTAAGTAGTTCAAAAAGCTTTCTAAAGGGCTTAGATTGAGCCTAGAAGACCTGAAGCGCACTTTTGAATGAGACTGCATCTGTGCTTTAGATAACCACTTTTTGTTGTATTTGCTAACGTGCAAGAGTGTGGGGCATCAAATATTGATGCCATAGTTGCGAAATTGGATTTGGTTTCCGTTTGGTAGACTCTTCCACTTACCTGGCGGGTAGGAATGTGGCACGAAACGTAAGTTAGATAAATCAAATAGCAGAATAAAAATTATGAAGAACGAAATACGGCCGAAAGCCCGAAAGAAAAATATCGTTGTCCAAAACATGCCGGACGAAGTTTTGGTTTACGATATGGAATCAAGCAAGGCACATTGTCTTAATCAGACGGTTGCCACAGTTTGGCAAGCCTGTGATGGAAACACTGATGTTTCAGCGATCGCCCGCGCGTTTGGAGCTGAGAACGAAGCCAATGAAGACGTTGTTTGGTTAGCGATTGACCAGCTTCAAAAGCATGACCTTCTCGAAAAGGATCTTGAGCTTGGACTCTCAGGGCAGTCGCGCAGAGATATGATCAAGAAAGTAGGCTTTGCAACCGCCGTTGCTCTGCCGGTTATTGCGTCGCTTGCTGCACCGAGTAGTGCATTGGCGGCGGCGTCGTGCTTGTGTACAGCGCCGATTGAATGTATACCGCAGACTACGTGTCCGTCTACCATGAACTGTGCGCCAACTGGAATTTGCTCTCCTTAGGTAGGAACCGCAGTTTGCGTTCCCCGGTGGAGTGAGTGGAAATTGTTCCAGCACCTTCGTCGAGGGTGGGGTTCTCGCTATAGATTTTTGATGGAACCTGGCAATGTCCGGGTTCCATTTTGTTGTTTAAAAATGATGGATTCTCTGAAAGCGTTGGGTCCAAAACACTAGTAGAAGATAAACAACGTTTAAAGCCTTATATCAAAAAAGAGCTTTGTCATTGAAGTGTTCTGTCGTAGAATGCTTTCGTTAGTTTTTACTCGAGAAGAGAGCAACCCGAAAAGCTTATGAAAAACTCAATTCAGCCAAAGGCTAGAGAAAAAGATATTGTTGTGCAAAACACTCCCGAAGAGTTACTGGTTTTTGATATGAAGACCAACAAAGCTCATTGTTTGAATGAAACAGTTGCGGAAGTGTGGGGAAGATGTGACGGAACGACCTCCGTGTCTGAGATCGCCAACTCATTTGAAGGCGCGAATGAGGATCTCGTTTGGCTCGCAATCGACGAACTTGAAAAACATGATCTGCTCGAGGCGGGGGAAGGGCTAAGCCTTTCCGGCAGTTCACGCCGTGAGTTAGTGAAAAAGATTGGATTCGCTTCGATGATTGCACTTCCGGTTGTAGCATCATTGGCAGCACCATCGAATGCCTTGGCGGCCGCGTCTTGCGCATGTGCAGCGCCTGGTGATTGCACTACGCAACCAACTTGTCCCTCAACGACTAACTGCAACGGATCGGGTGTCTGTGCACCATAAACTAGCGTTGTAGCGGATAAACCGCGAGGCAGATCTATTTATTAATGAAGTGGAGAGCGGGTAAGTTTACCCGCTTTTCGCGTTTTAAATCTAAGCAGGCAAAAGCAAATTATGTTTTGTAAAAGACACGTCATTAGTCTCTTTCTTGCAATCGTTGTCCTATTGTTTCCTCTCGTCATCGAGGCGATGGGACAAGGCTACTTTCCGCCAAAGAATGTCTGGCGGTCGAACGAACCTGCCGCGGCCGGATTCGATAAGGCAAAACTCGAAGCCGCAGTTTCTTTTGCGGTTGCAAACGAATCAAAGGCGCCGCGAGATCAACAGCTTGGCCAGGCGCAAACCTTTGGCAGGGAACCGTTTGGTGAATCAATTGGGCCATACAAGACAAGAGGTGAAATGACCGGGCTGATTATCCGTCGAGGTCTCTTGGTCAAATCGTGGGGAGAACCGGACCGGATCGATATGACCCATAGCGTAACAAAGAGTTTTCTGACGGCGACGGTTGGTCTCGCCTATGACAAGGGCATAATCAAAAACCTGAAATCCCCGGTCTACAAAGAAATGGCCCCGGTATTGAAATATGAGCCGGATCGCAGATTTGGGAGTACCGATGAGTTTGGAAGGACAGGGTTTCTTGAATTGTTCAATACCTCTCATAACAAGAAGATAGATTGGGATTCGCTGCTTCGCCAGACTAGCGATTGGGAAGGAGTGTTATGGGGGAAGCCGGATTGGGCGGACCGGCCTGCGAAGGACCGCAAAACTTGGCTGACCAGAAAACGGAACGCTCCGGGCACGGTTTTTGAGTATAACGATGTGCGGGTGAATCTGTTGGCTTTGGCAGCCCTGAACGTAATTCGTGAGCCATTGCCGTCATACCTTAAGAAGCACCTAATGGATGAAATCGGCGCTTCCGATACATGGAGATGGCATGGATATGAGAATTCATTCATCGTTCTTGACGGGAAGATTGTCCAGTCCGTCAGCGGAGGAGGACACTGGGGCGGAGGCATGTTTATCAATGCGTTTGATATGGCAAGACTCGGTGTCCTGATTGAGAATGAAGGTGTTTGGGATGGTAAGAGGCTACTCTCCAGAGAATTTCTGAACCTTGCAGAGACGCCTACAGCGGCGCGTCCGACTTACGGATTTATGAATTTCTTTCTGAACACTGAAAAAGGGCTCTACCCGAAAGCCCCGGAAGGAACCGTCGCGTTCTTGGGTAATGGCACAAACCTCGTCTATATCGATAAGGAAAATGACCTCGTAATTGTTGCACGTTGGATAAACGGCCAGAAGATCGATGAGTTTTTGAGCCTTGTATACGGAGCGTTAAAGGACGAATGAGTACGAAAAATTTGAGATATCTTTTGACCTCGCTGATTCTTGTTTTTGCGATTCCGGAACTTGTAACTGCTCAAACTCTGGATGACGATGATTTACGAACTTCGGCCGCGAAGGAAAGTTTTAAGGTAGAAACGGTTGCTGTCGGACTTGTCGTACCGTGGTCGATTGCGTTTCCTGCAGCCGACACGATTCTCGTAACGGAAAGGCCGGGCCGCGTCAGGATAATTGAAGACGGAACGCTCTTGAGTGAGCCTGCCCTTACTTTGTCGAATTTATACACAAAGGGTGAGAACGGTCTCATGGGAATGGTCCTTCACCCTCAACATCGGTCGAACAGCTTTGTTTATCTCGCTTACGTTTACAAACAAAGGGACGATAAATTCGTACGCGTTTCCCGATACCGCTTCGATGAGCGAAGATTAGTGGAGCCCAAAACAATTATCGAAAAAATACCCGCAGCAAAGTATCATGCCGGAACACGGCTGGCATTTGGTCCTGACGGGAAGCTTTACATCACAACCGGGGACGCCCGGAAACAGAAGAATGCCCAACGACTTAAATCCATTAGCGGTAAGACGTTAAGACTGAACGACGACGGTACGATTCCAACGGATAATCCGTTTTATGATACGCCCGGTGCACGTAGGGAGATTTGGAGCTACGGACATCGAAACGCGCAGGGAATTGCATGGCAGCCGGGATCCGGTCGTATGTTTCAAACTGAGCATGGCCCGAGCTTCATAGACGGCGTGTCACTTTTCAAAAAAAGAACCGGCGGCGACGAGATAAACCTGGTTGAGAAAGGGAAGAATTATGGTTGGGCAAAGATCAGTCACAAGATGAAGAAAGTGGGAATGGAATCGCCGCTGGTGGAGTATTCGCCCGCGGTTGCTCCAGGAAGTGCGATGTTCTACACCGGAGGCCTTTTCCCGGCATTCAAAGGAAATTTCTTTTTTGGCGCGCTAAAAGGAAAGGCCCTTTACCGGGTCGAATTTGAAGGCGCCAAACCGGTCGCTCAGGAGGTTCTTCTTGAAAAACAGTTTGGCCGCATTAGGGATATAGCGCAGGGCCCGGAAGGAGCAATCTATTTTACGACATCGAACCGGGATGGCAGAGGTGAGCCTGCAGATGAGGACGACCGGCTTCTTAAACTTGTTCCCGTTGAATAATCGTGGGTTTGCATCCGAATGTTGCCGATTGCGCCGAATTGTTCGAGAATTATTCTAAATGGTCCCAGAGAAATACGATTTGAAGACATTCCTGCGAGCTTCTGCGAAGGAGGTAGATGAAGAACTTGACCGCCTCCTTCCTCCGGCTCATGAGGAGCCGTACGTACTTCATGAGGCGATCAGGCACAGCATTTTTGCCGGGGGGAAGAGATTTCGGCCGGCACTGGTTTTTGCTGTGGGAGAGGCATTGGGCGCCGATAGAGCGAGATTGGTCACCTATGCCGCCGCGGTTGAGATGATCCATACATATTCCCTCATACATGATGACCTTCCGGCGATGGATGACGACAATCTGAGAAGAGGCGTTCCTACCTGTCATGTAAAGTTTGGGGAGGCTACTGCCATTCTTGCGGGTGATGTGCTTCAGGCGCTTGCGTTCAAGATTGTTGCGGCGGACGAGCGCCTTTCCAGCGAAACCCGTGTACGGCTTATCACAGACCTTGCCGTTGCGGCCGGAACTCCAACCGGCATGGCGGCAGGGCAGCAAATGGATCTCTCGTCCGAAGGGATCGAGATTTCGGCGGAACTATTAAAAGAAATCCACCAGAAGAAGACCGGCGCCATGATTGCCGCTTCCGCGCGTGCAGGGGCGGTAATCGCCAGAACGGATAAAGCGACACAGGATAAGGTTGCGAAATTCGCCGAAATGCTGGGGTTGCTTTATCAAATTACCGATGACCTCCTGGATGTAACTCAAACTACGGATGTTTTGGGTAAAACGGCCGGAAAAGATGAATCTGTTGAAAAGGCAACTTATCCCTCGATTTACGGTATTGAGAAATCGAGGGAGTTAGCGGGCGACGTCTATAGTCAGGCGATCAAAGAGCTGGAATTGATCAATAATTCAGAGCTCCTGAAGTCGATTGCGGATTATGTGCTGCACCGCACATTTTGAGTTTGCCGGGTTTCCTTCGGAAATCAGGGCCTATTGCTTGTTTACAACCCGTGAAGCAATTTTAGCGGAATGTATTAAATGAGTGCCATTGATCTGAAAACCTATTGGAAAGCCGGGCTGGTAGCGCTGGCGGTCGCGTTTCTTTACGCAGTTGTGATTCAGCGCTTAACCGGGCATTGGTGGACAGATGATAACTATTCGCACGGGTTGCTGATTCCCTTTGTAATCGTTTACATAATTTGGATCAGAAGAGAGGCGATTTCAGCGCTTGAGCGGTCACCTGCGATATGGTTGGGCGGTTCAATAGTGGTAGTTGCTCTGGGAATGCTGCTTGCCGGTTCGCTGGGTGCGGAACTATTTGTCCAGAGGGTCTCGCTATTGATGATGCTCGCGGGCCTTATTGTTTATTTTTTTGGCGTTCAGCTGTATAGGGCGCTCGCAGTGCCTTTCATACTATTCCTGCTTGCGATCCCAATCCCGCAGATTATTTTTAATAAAGTAGCTTTTCCACTGCAGATCTACGCGTCCAGGTTCGCGGTCTGGGGAATACGTGTTTTTGGTGTTCCAACAGTGCGAAAAGGAAATGTCATAGAGATCCTGCCGGAAGGACTCGTACAGGTAATCGCATTGGAGGTTGTTGAGGCGTGTAGCGGGATCAGGTCATTGATGACTCTCATGGCACTGGGTTTGATTCTTGTGTTCTTCACGCGAGAACGCGATTTCGTTAAACCCGGATCCTGGGCGGCATTCTTGACGAACAGGGATTTCTGGAGAGGCCTGATCCTTATGATCTCGGCCGTTCCGATCGCCGTAATTACAAATGCCGGCCGGGTTACCGCAACCGGTGTGCTTACTTATCATTACGGAATAAAGGCTACAGAAAGTACAATCCACGAGGTTTCAGGTTGGCTCGTTTACCTGATAGCCTTGTTGCTTTTGCTCGGCTTTAATCTTGTTCTGAAAAAGATTTTGGGCAAGACACCGTGCTCAGGGGATTCAGCCGAAACTCAGGTTTTGAGATCAAAAGCCGGACCGGCCGCATACTGGTCTCTGATTGCAGTGCTACTGACTGGCGGCCTGTTCATCAACTGGTTTGAGAACAGGGGCGAGGTTCCGGTTCAGCGTGAACAGCTGGCCTCAATGCCTTCGAAATTGGGCGAGTGGAATCAGAAAGGTGACAACATCAAGTTTTCAGAGGAAACTGAAATCGTTCTAAAAACGTCTGACTACGTGATGCGGGAATACGTAAGAGACGGGAGACTTGCCAACGTCTATGTCGGATACTACGCGTCACAGAAAACCGGCGCGACATATCATAGCCCTCAAAACTGTCTGCCCGGATCCGGATGGGAGATGATAAAGCCTGAGATTCTTCAGATCACGACAAAATCAGGCCGCACGTTTGAGGCCAACAGGTACATTATTCAGAACGGGAAATACAAAGAAGTAATGGTGTATTGGTACCAGGGCCGCGGTCGGACGCAGGCGAGTGAGTACTACGACAAGGTGTATACGGTTTTGGACAGCGTGATGCGGCGCCGTTCGGATGGGGCGATGGTTCGTGTGATGACGCCCGTTGGAGGTTCTGAAGAAGAAGCAACAGAAGCCGCCATTGAATTGTCCGCCAGTCTGTCCGATGATCTTTCGGCGTTTGTACCTGAATAGACTCTTTGCTAAGCGTGTAATCTAGGCTATAATCCCCCTCGTTACCCCATAAAATTGGCTCAACAAGAGGAATCTCGCGTTTCGAAGATCAGCATTTTCGCGCCCTAAATTAAGTAATTGAACAAATTACAAGATTTTTCTGAAAATCGTGCAGCATTGGATGTTTTTTCCTAGTGCCGCCGGATAAGCGGCAGCAACGCTCAAAAGCGATTGAAAATTTTTTAAAGTCAAAAAGGATTGCCCCCTTTTTGACAGTTTTAAGAGAGATTTTGAGGAATCGATAGTCAAATGCCCTGACTTTCAGTTTTTCAAATGTTTGAAGATTATTCAGATGAAATATAGAGAGTGCCAAAGCCCGAAAAATCTATTGTTGACCGTATTGATCGGTTCGCTGATTCTCTTCGCATCCTGCGGTCAGACCCTCGAAAGCCACCTCGAACGAGGTGAAAAATTCCTAAAAGAAAGACGGTACGAAGCCGCCCTGATGCAATTCAGGGCTGCAGCGGACATTGACGAGACATCTGCTGAAGCCCAGTGGGGGCTTGCCCGTGCTTACGAGAGTCAGGAGAAGTTTCTGGAGACGATCGAAGCACTCCGAAGGGTGGCCGACCTGGCTCCTGACAATCTGCAGGCTAAGGCAAAGTTGGGGAACTATTACCTCCTCTTTTATCCGCCTCAGATTCAGGACGCAGAAAGGATTCGGGACGACATCCTTAAACAGAACAAGAACTTCATCGAAGGCCACATTCTTAAGGCAAGTATTCTTTCTGCCCAGGACAGGAGCGAGAAAGAAGTTGTCGATGTCCTTAGACATGCAATCAAGTTAGATCCCAAGCGTTCCGAGTCTTATCTTGCGCTCTCGCGATATTTCATGAAGGTCAAAAAGGCTGAAGATGCCGAATCGACCATACAGGAAGCGATCGAGGTCGCTCCGAAAAGAGCTATAGGCTACATCGAATACGGAAGGTTCCTAACCTACACCGGTCAATCCGAAGTAGCCGAAGAGCAGTTCAGAAAGGCGGTTAAGGCAGAGCCTAAAAGTATCGAGGCCGGTCTGGCAATTGCTTCTTATTATGTGACCACCAAGAAATTTAAGAGGGCTGAAGCTAAATACAGGGATTTGGTAGAAGTGCAAAGCAACAGTGCGGAGAGCCGAATGGATCTTGGGGAATTCTTCGCGCTGGTCGGTCAGGACAAGAATGCGATTGGCGTTTTTAAAGAGATCCTGACGGAATCGGAAGATTACGCGCGTGCCCGCTACGCATTGGCGGAAATCTATCTCAACAAGAAGGACTTTCCCAAAGTTAATACGGAGCTCGAAAAACTGCTATCGGTAAACGATCAGGATGCTGAAGCATTGATGCTTCGTGCCCGTTCAAAGCTGGTCGACGGCAGTCCCGAGGAATCTGTAAAAGATCTTGAGGAAGTACTAAAGAAGCAACCAAGTCTGAGAGACGGACTCTATTACATGACCCAGGCGAGGCTCGCAGTGGGGCAGGTGGATCAGGCGAAGGCTTTTATTGGTGACATAGAAAAATATCACCCAAGCTTTAGAAAATCCTCATTGTTAAAGATTCAGGCAGCTTTCGCTTCCGGTAATCCCGAAGAAGCGAGACGCGAGGCAAATCTTCTTGTTTTCCGCACGGAGAGAACATTTCCGACGGATGCGTTCAAGGCCCGCGAAAATGAACAGCTCCGGGTAAACGGACTCACTTCAAGAGGGCTTGCGAATCTTCAGCTGGGAGAAACTGAGGAAGCATTAAAGGATCTTCAACTGGTCGCAGAGATTTCCCCTGAATCAGCAAGTGCTAAGGTGAACCTCGCGAAGGCCTATGTCGCGATGAAAGATTGGGAAACCGCTACGAAGCTGTATTCCGATGCGCTGGATTTGGATAAGAAGAGTTTTGACGCTTTGACCGGTCTTGTAGCTGTGCTCAACCGTGCCGGCGAATTTGAAAAGGCGAATGCGAGGGTTGAAACGGTTTTAAAGCAAGCAGGTGACGATAAATCGCTCGCAGCAGCATTTCATTTCCTCAAGTCTGAAATCCATACCGCCGCCGGAGATTCCGGTAAAGCGGAAACCGAGCTCAAGAAATCGATAGAGAAGGATGAGAACTACCTTCCTTCGTATTCAGCGTACGCGGCGATCCTCATCGCGAAAAATCAGACAGACAGTGCGATTGCCCAGTATCAAAAAGTCGTCGAGAAGAAGCCCTCTGCGTCCGTATACACTCTCATCGGAATGCTCGAGGATGGCCGCGGAAAATATGACGAGGCCGAGAAGCACTATCGAAAGGCTCTTGAGATGAACCCGGATACTGCCATTGCGGCAAACAACCTGGCCTGGTTGATCGCGGATACCGGCAAAGGAAACCTCGATGAGGCGATGAGACTGGCGCGTGATGTAACGAAAATGAATCCGAGGATCTCGAGTTACTACGACACGTTGGGTTGGGTCTATTTGAAAAAAGGTTTTAAGGACCAGGCAGTTGAGCAATTCAGACAAGCTGTTGCTCTGGATGCCACTGAAGCCCAAAGGGAAGGTCGTTCGGCCAATCCCGGGTACCGCCTAAGGCTTGGTCTTGCGCTGCATTCGGCGGGTGAAAAGGACGCCGGAAAGCGCGAAGTTGCGGTGGCGTTGAGTTCGGGGAAAGAACAGTTCAGTTCGAAGGAGCTGCAAAGCGCAAAAGAGATTTTAGGAGAAGGCTAAGGTGATCTTGTGGATTGTTAACAATTTGGTTATTGGCCGGCTTTCGGATTCGTTGGGTCTGCTTATCGTTGGCGTCGGGATGATACTCGTATCGGTGTTGCTGAGAAGGATTTTGGATTCGCACGAGGGTTCACGGACTGAAGATACGGTAGTTAGCGAGAAGGGATAGGGAGTTTTGAGATGAGTGTTGAATTTAGACAAAGGTCGGCAGGTGACTTCTGGAAGATGCTGACACGGCGCAAGTGGTTAATTCTGCTGCCTGTGCTGACAATGACTGCTGCCATTGGGTATGTCGTCTACAAGCTCCCAAGCGTCTATGAATCAAAGACCATTCTAACCGTAAAGCCTCCAACGATCTCCGAGGACGTTGTGAAGTCGATGACGAATGCGGATTTAACGCAGCGGATCGAGACGATTAACCAGGAAGTTCTAAGCCGATCTTCACTGGAGCCGATGATCGCAAAGTACAGGCTTTATGAACTTGAGCGCAATGCGGGGGTTCCGACCGAGTTGATCATCGAACGTATGAGGAAAAACATCGATGTAAATCTCGAGAAGACGGATAACGAAAAGCTCGCGGCCTTTCGCATTTCGTATCGCGACCGGACTCCGGAAGCGGCACGAAATGTTACGGCGGAACTAGCGAGCAAGTATGTCAACGCCCAGGTAATTGACCAGCAGCAGGTCGCCAAACAAACAGGAGATTTTCTAGCAACCCAGTTGGGTGAAAAGAAGGCGGCCCTGGACGCTCTCGAACAGCAGCGTTTGAACATAATGATGTCGAATGTCGACACGCTTCCTGAAAACGACCGTGGGTTGATCGCACAGCTTGAAAACCTGTCTAAGCGGGAAGAGAACCTCAGTCGGGATATTCAATCGCTAAATGTTCAAAAGAGTCGGCTTAGAGACAACATTCAAGCTCTCAACCGACAGATCAAGCTGGTCGAGGATCTGGGGCAAAAAGACATTCGCGAAACGCTAGTGGATGTGACAGATGTCTCAAAAACGCCGGTATACGCAAATCTTGTCAAAGAGCGGGCAACATTGAACGCGCGTCTTGTGAATCTGAAGAAGCAGTACACGGACAAGATGCCAAAAGTTGTTGAGACGAAGGAGCGTTTGAAGGCAATCGAAACAGAAATCGCGGCACTGAACGCCAGTGCCAAAAGCAGGGTTGCAAGCGCTGAAAGGTCGAGCAGTCGGAAAGCTGAGATGCAGAAGCAAGGTTTCATGATCCAGCGCGAGAAGATCGAAGGTCAGATCGCCAGCATTGATTCCCAGGTTTCGCAGAAGCGCATAGAGCTTCAGACGAACAGCACACAAATTGCGACATTGAATTCAAAGATCAATACGATCCCGAGCGTAAAGGTCGCTTTGGAGTCGATCAATAACCAGTATCAGACAGCAAAACGATCTTATGACGACTTGCTCAAGAAGAAAAACGATACGGAACTTCAGTTGAACCGCGACAAAAATGTGCAGGGTGAAACTATCAGGGTTGTAGACCCTGCAAACCTGCCCAAGTCGCCCGTTGCTCCGAAACGTGAGTTGCTGACGGGATTCGGCGCAGGCATGGGTCTTGCTATCGGGTTGTTCCTAGCTGCACTTTTTGAATTGCCCAAGCTTTTCAAGATTCAGAGCATTGATGACGCGAAGCATTATACGGGTCTTCCTTTGTTGGCATCGGTTCCGCCGTTGCTGTCGCACAGTGAAATCGCATGGCAAAAACGTTCGTACTGGTTGAAGGTACTTGCCGGAGTTGGCGCAGCGATTGGGGCCATACCCGTAATAATTATGGTTTTAGAGTTTTCCCGCGTATTTGAACGCGCGGTTTCGTAAGGCTCATTTTGGGCCGGTTAGTTTAGAAGTAGAGGCAGAAAGCAATGTACAAAGAATTTTTCGGACTTGAAGATACACCATTTACCCTTACACCGGATCCGCGGTTTATAGTCTTCACTCCGAGTTACAACGAGGTCTTGGCCAGTTTGTACTACGGATTGGAGAACGCGAAAGGTCTGATTGTCCTAACGGGAGAAGTCGGGACAGGAAAGACGACGGCATTGCGGTGGATACTGCGGAGGCTGGATTCCAGTGTACTGGCGGCGTACGTCTTCAACCCGCGGCTTTCAATCGATGAGTTCTATCACCATGTCACCCAAATGTTGGGGATCAAGGACTGGGACAATAAGTCGGAACTGTTGAGCGAGATGGGCCGGGTGCTCGAAGACCGCCACCGGCGCGGACTTCGAACGGTTCTGATTATCGACGAGGCACATGAGCTCTCGGATTACGTACTTGAAGAAATCCGGCTTCTTATGAATTTCGAGTCCGACAATGCGAAGCATCTCCAGATCGTGCTTACCGGTCAACCCGAGTTGAGGGACAAGTTAAATCAGCCGAACCTAAGGCAGCTCAAGCAGCGCGTGGCTCTCCGATGCAAGATGCATTCACTGCCGAATGTAGAGGAAGTTGAGCGCTATATCACCGAACGGCTCTTGATTGCAGGTTCGGAACAGCCAAACGTACTCACACCGGGAGCGATTGATTTCGTCTTTCAGTGCTCCGAAGGTATTCCCCGTCAGATAAACAACATCTGCGATAATGCCATGCTTTCCGCATATGCTGCTGGAGATCAGATTGTCGGAAGACAGGTCATAGAAGAGGTTGCTGACAACCTGGATATGCTGCCTGAACAACAGGAAATAGTTGCCAATGCGCCCGAGGCGGAAGACGTTGGCACATCAAGAGTCCTCACGCCGGAAGCCCGGGAAGAGCTATGGAACAATCAGGCTCGAACACCCGCCGCAAAACCCAAGAAAGCGTTCAAGACGGAAACAAAGGAACCCTCGCCGAAGCCTAGCGGAACCTCGCGCAGGATCCCGTTTGACGATCTTGATGATGAGATAAACCTTGAAATAGAAGAAGTTGGCGGTTTTTATTAATCTGCCGGCAAGTGCCTAAATTTCCCTCATCAATAGACTTTCGGAGCGATCGAAATGAGTATTCTTAAAGCCCTGGAAAAAAGAAAAACCGAAAACCATGACCAAGACGCGCAGAATGGCGAAGCCGATAACGGTTCGCAAAATGTAGTGCCTTTCGATAAAAAAGCGCGTTCGGAGCGGAGCAGAGCCCCTGAGTTGTTTAACAAGGGGGAATTACGCATCGGGTCACCAAAATCGGTGTCCAATGAGCAGTCGGATTCAAGCATCGGGACGGCACTCCCTGATTTGAGTACGAGTAATACTGCTGGGGCAACGTTGGACACTGTAGGTTTGACACGTTCTGTTGAAAAACATCTTCCCGAGTTCGCTCGGTGGGAGGTTGAAGCAGAACGTGTCGAACCGAGATTAGTTTCGATTACACAGCCGCATTCGACGTATTGCGAGGAATACAGGAGTCTTCGGACACATATTCTTCACAAAAGTCAGCGCAGAAAACTTCAGTCGATTGTAGTCGCGAGTGTAAATCCGGCGGAAGGTAAGACAATTACGTCTTTGAATCTTTCGTGGATGCTTGCCCAGACGGATGGAGTTAAAGCCCTGATCATCGATGCCGACCTGAGAATGCCGAGTCTTTCGGACTATCTGGGCATTGAGACGGATCGCGGCCTTTCGGATATTTTGTCGGAAACGGTAACGCTCGAAGACTCGATTGTGAAGCTTGAGCCTTCAGGGCTCCATCTGCTCCCCGGCGGAGAAGCGAGACACGATGTTGCCGAACTGCTCTCCGGACCAAAGTTCAAGGAGATTCTTCGAGAAGCGCGTGAGATGTTTGATTTTGTCATCATCGACGCACCGCCGCTGGGTGTCTTTACTGATGCGACAGTGCTGATAAATGACGCCGATGGCGCAATTCTTGTTGTGCGTTCAGGTAAAACAAAGTATGCAGCAGTGGACAGGGTTCTTGAGACTCTTCCAAAAGAGCGTATGTTGGGTGTCATCCTCAATCAAAGCGACGAGGTATTGACCGAGTCGAGTTACACCTACGGGTATTACGGGAACAAAAGACGCATGGAAGAATAGCGGTTCCCCGGTGCCCGACATCGGATATGAGTGCTACAAAGTTCAGCCCCAGGACCATTTGGTTGATCTTCGCCGATATGGCGATGATCTGCGCTGGTATTATGCTGGCCCTATATATCCGTCTGGGCCTGGCCGGAACTATTTACCAGCTCGAAGAGAACTACGCGTGGTACAAGATCGCTCTCGCAACTGCAGTCTGTCTCCTCCTTCTTTATGTTTACGACCTTTACGACTATACAGTTATCGCCAACCGCCGGGAACTGTTCCTAAGGCTTGTTCAGGCTCTAGGGATCGCATGGGCGCTACTCGCAGTTTTGTTTTATTTTGTGCCTATTCTCCTGATCGGACGAGGGGTGTCGCTTTTTTCGGTGATGATTTCACTGGCATTCCTGCTATCGTGGCGGGTCCTGATTCATTCGTTGACAGGCCATCCCAATATAGGAGAAAAGATCTTGATCGTGGGCTCCGGAAAAGAAGCTCACGAGACTGCCCAGATTGCCGATGACAGAAGGGATGCGGGTTACAGGATAATCGGGTTTGTGACAGAAAATGGGCATCCTCCGTATGACGCGATACGTAAGGAATCGGTTTTGGGTACAACGTGTGAACTTGAAGACATCATCAAGCAGAAGGGAATTAATCGGGTTGTGACCGCGGTTAAGGAACGCCGGGGCACCTTTCCAACCGAAACGCTTCTGAAAATGAGTCTTGCCGGGGATGTTTCGATCGAAGAATGCACTTCGTTTTTTGAAAGGGTCACGGGGCAGGTTCAATTGAATATGCTCAGGCCCTCGTGGTTGATATTCGCGGGTCCCGGAAGGGAGACACGTTTGAAATATGTGGTTCGCGAAGCAGTACACCGTACACTGGCGCTGATTGGTTTGGTAATGTCGCTGCCGATCGCGATTCTGACCGCAATCCTAGTAAAGATAGATTCAAGGGGTCCGGTCTTCTACAGGCAGACTCGGGTTGGAAAGAACGGCCGGGAGTTTGATGTGATCAAATTCCGGTCAATGAAAGTTGACGCTGAAAAAGAGGGGACACCGA
The DNA here is from genome assembly GCA_013003215.1 of Pyrinomonadaceae bacterium. GTDB lineage: Bacteria > Acidobacteriota > Blastocatellia > Pyrinomonadales > Pyrinomonadaceae > Aridibacter. The sequence goes on along the minus strand of JABDKD010000215.1, from coordinate 23,712 downwards.
TCTGGGCCAAGTCTGATGATGATCGTGCAACTCGTGTTGGTAGAATAATTAGAAAGATTCGTGTCGACGAGATCCCTCAATTTTGGAATATAATCAAGGGCGAAATGAGTTTTGTTGGTCCCCGTCCGGAACGGCCTCATTTTGTGGAACAGCTCGCTGGTGAGATTCCCTTTTACGAGCATAGGCATTTGGTGGCACCCGGCCTGACGGGCTGGGCGCAAACGAAATATCCGTACGGCGCTTCTGTAGAAGATGCCAGGCGAAAGCTGCAATACGACCTCTATTACATCAAGAACCAGTCGCTCGGACTCGACATGATCATAGTTTTTGACACGATCAAGACCGTGCTATTTGGCCGCGGCGGCCGCTAGTTAGGGAAGTGGTTTTTTGGAGTTTCGCTCCGTTTCGGAGTTTTTAGAGTCAGGAATTGAAGGGTTTACCCTCAATGGAAGGTTAAAGATGAGTGCTATGAATTTCAGATTATTAATTACCGTTATTTTCTTGATGCTGGCTGTCGCATTGCCCGCCACGGCCCAGTCTGAAGAGGAAATCAAAACGGACGATTCTACAACAAAAGCGGGGGTAATTGCGGATCCAAAGGTGGAACCGGTCGCCTCTCCAACTCCGCTTGTTGATCCTGAAGATCCCGAGAATGCGGCGACGAACCAGATCGTGAGTTATTACTCTAATTATCTCGAGGAATACAGGCTTGGACCGCAAGACATCATCAGCGTTGAAGTTTTTGGACAATGTCCCGATTACTGCCGCACAAATGTCGTTGTGCCGCCTACCGCAAGGGTTTCTTATCCCCTATTAAGGGAAGGAGTATTCGTCGGGGGACGTACAGTTACGGAAGTGGCCGATGACATAACCAAGCAGCTTGAGGAATACATAATTGATCCCAAGGTAACGGTCACCCTGATGCGTGCCGGTTCCGCGAGATACGCGGTGATGGGCAAGGTCGGAGTACCCGGCGTTCGAATTATGGAACGCAGGATTAGCATCAACGAAGCCATCCTTGAAGCTGGAGGCCTTGCAAAAGGTGCCAGTAAAAAGAAGGTTTATCTCGCGCGGTTCTCACCGGACGGCTATATGACGAAAGAGCAGGTTGATCTTGTGGCGATCGAGCGAGGCAAATCGCCCACGATTTTCCTAAAGCCCGGAGATCAGGTAATTGTTGGCGAGAAGGGCTTTACCTGGAACAAACTGCTTAATGTTCTTGGACAGGCGAGTGCCGCGAGGATTCTGTTTGGAAGTCCGTTCTAGGTTGCGCAAGTGTGCGGGACTCGAAGACGCGGAGACTCGGAGACACGGAGATGCGGTGACTTGGAGATGCGGAGTTTCGGGAGTCGGACCCATCGCCGGTAAGCGATGGCGGTAATCACGTTTGCCCTCACCAATCTGAATGATATCGAAATGCGTACAACGATAATCTCAACAGTACTACTACTCATTCTCGCGCCGGCTTCACTCGCTGAATGGTCAAAGCACCCCTCAGGTTCGCTCGCGTGGTTCAAGACCATTGCATTTTCCGATGCCCAAACAGGCTTCATAGGCGGCAGTAAAGGAATATTCCTGCGTACCGATGATGGAGGCGAGACCTGGAAGCCGCAACGAAAATTCACCTCTGATACGATCCGAAAGATCTATTTCACCGATGATCGAAATGGTTGGGCGCTTTGCGAGAGGGATATTTATCGGCTCGGAAGCGATGATCCGTCTTATCTGATGAGGACCGAGAATGGTGGTAAGACGTGGACTAAGATTGAGTTTGACGAGGCCGATCGACGCAGGATCACGAGTCTCGTGTTCTCCAAGAGAGGCTTTGGATTGGCCATGGGCGAAATGGGCACGATGTACGCCCTCAAAAATGACCGTGTTACATGGGAGAAGATCGCACCACCGACGAGATTCCTGATGCTGGACGGTGCTTTTGCGAGTGAGTTTCGCGGCGCTTTGGTTGGCGGAGGAGGTACGATCCTGTTTACCGAAGATGCCGGTGTGACCTGGTCGAAGGCGGCGGTATCAAAGCCGGTCCGGTCGATGTTGAATTCTGTGTACTTTGTCGATCGAAATTACGGCTGGACCGTAGGGGCCAAGGGGAGTATCTATCAGACGGTCAATGGCGGAAAGTATTGGCGGCTTCAGAACACCTTTTCAAATCCTGATCTTAACGGAGTTTATTTCAAAGACTCGGCCAACGGTTGGGCAGTTGGCGACGGAGGTGTAATTCTCAGGACCACGACCGGCGGTAATGTGTGGGTAGAGGACCGTTCGCGCTCGAGGAACAATCTCGAGGATATTCAGTTTTTCTATGGGAAGGGTTGGATAGTCGGATTTGGTGGAACACTGCTCAAGTACGAAACCGGTATCAGGAACCGACCGAAGCTTCAAAGATAGGTATTTTTCGTTCAGACACTCCGATATTTCCGACCCCTAGATAACCCGGCAAACCGAGTTCCATATTTCGCATCCATATACAGAACGCCGGATTGAGGATTAAGGGCATTGAATTGTGCTTGTTCTACTTTTTGTGCTTTTGATCGGTTTATTTGCCGAAACTGCCATTTTGATTGGATGGGCGTTTTGCTCGGCAAGTCTGTTAGTATTAACCGTTTATAGACGATGGATTTAAGTTTGGCAATCAAATTGATCGGATTTTGCGTGGGATTGCGTTATGTGGTCTCCTGCGAGGCAGAATCCTGGGTACCAGGACTATTGGCGGATTTTCTCCCCTCGATCGACAATAAGGAATGTTAATGGATACTGTTATGTTTAAGTGGGTCTTTTCTCTTCTGTTTTGTTTCACCCTGGTGATTGGAGTTGCCGCGCAAGGAAACACACTTTCCGGAACGGTCACCACAGAGATTAATGATGAGGTGATCCCCGGCGTCACAATCGAAATACCGAAACTCGGAATAAGTACTGAAACTGATGAGAACGGAAAGTACGTTTTCAATGATCTTCCAAGCGGAAGCTACACGCTCGTAACCCACATCGAAGGGTTTTCCGATCGCGCCGTGCAGGTGAAAGTAACGGCGGGAGCCCAGACTCTTGATCTTAAACTTTCGATACGCGCGTTTTCGGGTGAGGTAAACGTCACGGCCACGGGTGAAGAGGAATCGGTCTTCAACTCGTTTTCGAGTGTCAATTCCGTTGGATCGACCGGCATAATCGAACGGGCCAGTTCAAATATCGGGGATGTATTGGGCGACCAGGCAGGCATTTCGGTCCGTTCTTTTGGAGCAGGAGGCACCGGACGCCCCTCTATCCGGAGTTTTGAAGGAGACCGTGTCTTGATCACTCAGGACGGAATTCGAAACGGTTCGGTAGGTGCTGCGTCGGGTGATCACGGCGAACCAATCAGTGCTGTAAACCTTGAGCGTCTCGAAGTAATAAAAGGTCCGGCCACGTTGCTCTACGGAAGCAATGCTATCGGGGGGGTCGTAAACGCCGTTTCCACTGACAAGAACGAGGCGCATGACGGATTCCGTGGATATTTCTCGACGTTTGGCGGGTCTATTAATCGTCAGGGCGGAATAGCCGGCGGGCTTGAATTTGGTGCTAAGAAGAACCTTTTTGAACTGAATCTGAATTCGTCCCGCGAGGGTGATTTCAACACACCTCTCGGCAAGATTCCGAATTCCGGCGCACGCTCTCACGGCGGATCAGGATCATGGGGGTACTTAGCTGATAAAGGATTCTTCAGGGCCTCGGTAAATATAGACAGACGAAGATACGGTATACCTTACGCTCCTTTGTTCGAGTCGCGTGAATTGTTGAGCATCATTAATGGCGGCGCTGATTGCGGAGGAAAAGAAGAAGGAAAAGAGCCTGATTGCCAGTTTGACCCGAATGAGGTTCGCAGGATCTTCGCAAATCAACTTCCGCCACTTCCGGACGAACAGATAGACATCGACATGGATCGGAACAATTTTCGATTCGTTGGCGGATTCAGAGATGTTAAGGGACCGATATCAAGGGGTACGTTTACAGTAGACTTCACGGACTACCAGCATTTTGAGGTGGAAACAGAAGATGGTGTGGATGAGATCGCAACGTCGTTCTTCAATGACACTTTTTCCTACCGTGCGATTTTTAACCAGAAAGATTTCGAAAAATTATCGGGGCAGTTTGGATTTGAGGGCTATCGCCGAAGTTATCTTACCGTCGGGGCAGAGTCATTGATCGATGGTCGCGTTCGTCAAAACAACTTCGCTGTTTTTGGTCTGCAGTCTCTGAATTTTGAGAAGGTCGCTCTGCAGTTTGGTGCCCGTGTCGAATCGAATCGGTACCGACCTGCAAACGGGGTGCTTCCGGACCTTAGTTTTACAGGACTCTCGGCATCGGTCGGAGTACGGTTTGAAGTCTGGAAAGATGCGTCGATTGTGGCGAGTTTTTCGAGCTCGTACCGCCCGCCAGCATTAGAAGAGCTTTACAATAATGGGCCTCACATTGGTACCGTGCTTTTTGAGATTGGAGACGCAAATCTCCAGCACGAGCGTTCAAACGGTTTCGAATTGAGTTTCCGGCAGCGGTCGAATCGAGTTCGGTTTAACGGCAGCTTCTTTTATAACGATATCAAAGACTTCATCTACGGTGCTCCGGTTGACGAAGACGGTGACGGACGCGTGGATGTTGAGGACGGTTTGCCGATCGCGGGATTCGTACAGGGCGATGCACGGTACGTGGGTGCTGACGCCTCACTTGAAGCCGATATCAATAACAATTTCGGAGTATTTGTCGTCGGAGATATTGTAGACGCAGAGCTTAAAACACCGGGATTCTCTCCGCCGCGCATTGCGCCCGCGAGACTTCGGGCCGGCGTCGATATCCGATACAAGAGCTTTAGTTTTCGGCCTGAAGGAGTATTCGTTAGTGAACGTGGGGCGGGTGATATATTTGCGCTCGAAAGCCCGACAGACGGTTACAGCCTGTTTAATATAAACGGATCGTATGCCTTCGTCGTCAACAAGACTGCTCACATCATTACTTTTGGAGGTCAGAACCTTACGAACAAGCTTTATCGAAATCATTCGAACTTTCTTAAAGATATCGTCCCTCAACCGGGGCGTGGTTTCAAGGTGAGTTATACGGTTAGATTGTTTTAAAAGCCTTAGATGGCTGGAAACTCTAAAGACGGCGGTTGGGACTCGCTGACGAGTCGCGCGCCGGAAGGCCCCGGATTTTAACGGATTCCTCTCGATTTGCAGCCTGTGAAGAGATCTTCCGTGGGATTTTGGTGCTCAGCCAGATCTTGCATGGCAATATGGGATCAAAGGCAAGAGTAGCAACGTTCGATGTTCGATTCTTTCCTTGACACTCATCTCCAAAATTTCTAGTATTACGGTTCGCCTAAATGCGGATTTCGCAGGCGGAAACTTTTGAAAATTCTTATTTTGGGCATATATGTCAATTGGTAGACAGCCTCCCTTACAAGGAGGAAGTTGGAGGTTCGAGTCCTTCTATGCCCACCAGGATTTAAGACATCCGGAGTCGTAGTTCAGTTGGTTAGAACGCCAGCCTGTCACGTTGGAGGTCGCGGGTTCGAGTCCCGTCGGCTCCGCCATTCTTAAAAGAGGTCACCGATTTATTCGGTGGCCTTTTTGTTTTTTGCCGCGGATATTCGCGGATAAACGAGACGAGATTCATAAATCGTGAGCACCGGTGAATTTTGAGAGCAACAATAACTAGTTTTCAATCGCTCCCTAAACTTTCCTATTCTCTAATCCGCGAGAATCGGCCGAAGTCTGCGAATTTCCGCGGGCGAAATCTTTTTTGAATCCGAATACCGTATTCCGGCGAAAGCTCTCTCTAAGGAGTAAAACATTCCGGGAAAATTTTTTCCTGTCTTCTTCAAAGAGATGTTTACGGGATGTGCTCTTTCTTAAATAGAGAAGATTCATGGAGAACAGAAACATTATGAGATTTATCGCAACTTTTATCGTACTGACTTTGGGTGCATTCGCTCTCGCCTGTGGAGAAGCAACGGCACCTTCGACCGACAACGGAAGTACCGACCCAACGAACGCAGCAAACGACTCAAAAGACAACACTGAAACACCGAAGTCGGATGACTCGGGCGACAAGGACGCTTCAGCATCCGCAGAAAAGAACATCGTCGAGAATGCTTCCGCTATTAAGGATTTTTCGACACTCGTAACAGCAGTGAAGGCGGCGGATTTGGTTGAGACGCTAAGCGGCAAGGGCCCCTTTACAGTATTTGCACCCACGAACGCTGCTTTCGAGAAGCTTCCCGAAGGCACTGTCGAAACTCTCTTGAAACCTGAAAACAAGGACAAGCTGAAAGGCATCCTTACTTATCACGTTGTCGCCGGCAAGCTTGACGCGGCAGCTGTAGCGAAGGCGATCAAAGATGGAGATGGCAAAGCCGCTGTAAAGACGGTGAACGGCGAAGAGCTGACGGCTTCATTAGACGGCGAAAAGGTCGTAATTACTGACGCTAAAGGCGGAAAATCAACAGTTACCGCAACTGACACGATGGCCTCAAATGGCGTGATTCACGTACTCGATACCGTGATCATGCCGTCGAAGTAGGAAAAGGGGTTACCCTCACTCCTCGGAGGGTTCGCCACAGGGCGAGCCCTTTTCTTTTTTCCAAATTAAAAAGATTAGCCAAGAAATACACGAAAAGGCACAAAAAATGTAGGAATTTAAAAGAAGCTTCCCGATCCGTTCCTTCTCTCTTTCTTTTGGTCCCTCTTCTTTTTGAGTCTTCGTGTAATTCGTGGCTAGTTCCAATCACAAAGAGGCCGCCCGGTTTGGACGGCCTTCTTATTCATTTCTAGAGATATTTAACCCTTTCTCAATTCAGTTAGTACCTGCTTCGCAACGGCTTTGAGCGTATCAAACACTCCTTCACCATTGGTAGCGACGGCTTCGTAAACCGGTTCACCTTTCTGCTTGAGCTCAGCTGAAAGTTCATCGATCGGAATTACGTTCGGAAGGTCGCGCTTGTTTAGCTGCAGGACATAAGGAATCTTCATCAGATCAAATCCCTGAGCTTCCAGGTTCTCCTGAAGGTTGTATAGCGACTCTATATTCGCGTCCATGCGTTCTTCCTGACTGTCGGCGACGAATACAACACCATCCACACCTTTCAGGATAAGCTTTCGTGACGCGTCATAGTAGACTTGTCCCGGAACGGTATAGAGATGAAAACGTGTTTTAAATCCACGTACCGTTCCCAATTCCAAAGGCATAAAGTCGAAAAACAGGGTCCGGTCCGTCTCGGTTGCGAGACTTATCAGTTTTCCTTTTGCCTGAGGCGCGGTCGAATCATAGATGTACTGCAAATTTGTGGTTTTCCCACATAGCCCCGGACCGTAGTAAACGATCTTGCAGTTAATCTCGCGTGATGCGTAATTTATGAAGGTCATAATTTCGAAAAGGCCCTGAACGAGGCCGAAAAAAGGACTCTAACCAAACAAACTATCAATATCTTCGTCGGTTATTTCCGCGAAGAAAGAACTCTCGTCAAGACTCTGGTTCGCAGAGTCACGGGCTACGTCTTCCAGTATCTCCGCGACGGCGAATGTCGCCTTCTTTGTTCTGAGCTTTACAAGTCCAAGTGTCGAGCGTTCATCAAATACTACAACAAGCAGGCTCCGGCCTATGACGCTTATAAAAATACTTTCACGTTCGCCTTCGTGGACCACCGAAGGGAATTGGTCTTCACCGATCAGCTTAGCCATTGAACTCGTGGCTGCGACATTACCCGCTGCCAATGACGAGAAACTCGTCGTGTCCATCTCGCCAATCTCACCATGGAACGCGATCGGCTGGCCGTCCCGGTCAACGAGAAACACAACTCTCGCCGCCGCCTCGGCACACAATCGCGCAAGCACGTTCTTTATCTTCTGAAACTGCTGTTCTCTTATAATGACCGGCGTTTCTGCCATCTTTTTGTTCTTCTCGTTTTGTCTAAAGGTATAGAAGCCTGAGGTAGCGTCTCATACCTAATTGTAACTTGTTTTTGTACTACGGCTAAAGAGGCAGGCCTGAAATACAGCCGCAATAAATAATTTAGCATACGCCTAGAATATGCTTCAAGTGTTTTTTTCTGTTTATCGTCTTTTAACCGTCCGAAATGTAACCTGATCAAATGGGGGTATTTAGACTGGTTTATCGGTCTCGGGTGAAAGGTCAGGGGTGCTTTTTGTAGGAACCGGCGATTGAACAAGCCCGAAAAGGGAAATTCCGCGAGGTTGGTCAATTGATAAACAAAAACAAATAATGATAAAATTCACCCGATTTTACGATATTTCTGTGCAGGATTTTTGTACGGACAGAGTAATCGCTCCAACCCGCGTATCGGCCCTCAATGTAAATCCGCTTCATTAATGAAAAACCATTTATTTTCACAAACTTCGCTCGGATTAAATGTAGTAGCCATAGGGGGCGGAAACGGTCTCTCCACACTACTTTCCGGATTGAAAAAATATGTTGACGCAGAAAGTACGAAGCCTACATGGATCAGTAGTCTTTCTGCGATAGTCGCGGTATCCGATGATGGCGGCAGCTCGGGTCGGCTTCGCGATGAGTTGAAGATGCTTCCGCCGGGGGACATCCGCAACTGTATGGTCGCGCTCTCCGAGGACTCGCACCTGCTGTCGAGGCTTTTCCAACATCGTTTCCGAGGCGATGGAGAACTTGGAGGCCACAGCTTTGGAAACCTCTTTCTCGCGGCGATGTCTGAGATTACCGGTGATTTCTCCGAAGCCGTGAAACTCTCATCGGAGATTCTTGTCAGTAAAGGACAAATTTTCCCGGCGACGATGGAGGACGTAAGACTTCACGCAGAACTTGACGACGGCAGCACAGTGCATGGTGAAACAAACGTCGGGGAAGTCGGGAACCGCATCAAGAACCTTCGTTTGGAACCAGAGACCTGTCACCCGTTACCCGAGGCGCTAGAGGCGATACAGGGAGCGAACATCATTACTCTCGGCCCCGGTTCCCTGTTTACAAGCCTAATTCCGCCGCTGTTGGTCGAAGGAGTTTCTGAATCGATTGCACGTTCTTCAGCGACAAAGGTGTATATCTCCAACCTCATGACCCAGCCCGGAGAGACTGACGGACTGAGTGCCCGGCGACATTTGGAGATAGTAAAAGAATACGCCCCGGCGATCGATTTCGACTATGTGATCGTCAACAATTTTCCTATACGAAATTCCCAGGCATCGAGGTATATGGATCAGGGTGCTAAGCAAATCGGAATCAGTGATTCCATCCGTCCTGAAAAGATACAGGGTGCTCAAATAGTCTATGGAAACCTTCTGGATGAAGGCAAGAAAGTGAGGCACCACCCCGGAAAACTTGCAGATGTCGTGATGTTGAGCGCGCTGCAGCAACCTCAAATGCATAAGATCCGAGAACGTATGAAGTCCGAATACAGTGACCCTGTTGTCATATGAGTGAAGAACAAAACAAACCTCTGAACGTGCTGATACTTGCAGCCGGGTTAGGGACGCGTATGCGTTCGAACCTTGCAAAGGTACTGCATAAACTCGACGGCCGCCCGTTGATCAACCATGTCTGCCGAACGGCAATGGCTCTCGCTCCTGAGAAGATTTATGTAGTGGTAGGACACCAGGCCGAAGATGTTAAGACGGCCGTTCTCAATGAACTCGACGAGTCGATCGTGGAGTTTGTTATACAGGAAAAACAACTTGGGACAGGCGATGCTGTAAATGCGGCAAGGAATCATCTGCAGGCACAGGATTCGACGCTTCTGATTCTCTCGGGTGATGTCCCCATGATTCGTGCGGAGACCCTCGCTAAACTCGTTCAACAGCACCGTGACCACCGTGGTAAGGGTGCGGCGGCTACGATGCTGACCGTTTCTCTTAACGATCCTACCGGTTACGGGCGGATAGTGCGCGATGACCATGGGATCTTTAAACAGATTGTGGAGCAGAAGGACTGTAACGAGGACCAGCTTGCTGTAAAAGAGATTAATGCGGGGCTCTACTGTTTCGAAGCGATAAAGTTATTCAATGCCCTTTCGAGAGTGGGTAACGACAACGCCCAGGGAGAGTTTTATCTCACCGATGTGCCCGCGGTTCTTTCGTCCGAAGGGGAACCGGTATCGATTTACAAGCACGGCAGCCGGCGGGAGATCGAAGGGATCAACAACCGCGCCCAGCTTGCTTCCCTTGAAAAACATCTTCGAAGACGGACGATCAAAAAGCTTATGCTCGACTATGGGGTCACTTTTATAGATCCCAAAAACACCTACGTGAGCGCGGATGCAAAGATCGGGCGCGACACCGTGATACATCCGAACGTAACTATTGAAGGCACTTCAACCATTGGAGATGGCTGTGAGATCCGGCCCGGATCAAGAGTTGCAGATTCAGATCTCGGCAATGGCGTAACAGTTTTGGACAACTGCCTTATTACCAATGCTTCAGTTGGGAATCGCTGCAACATAGGGCCTTCAGCACACCTTAGGCCAAATGCCAGAATGGAAGACGGATCACGGGTCGGGAACTTTGTCGAGATGAAGAATTCGACGCTTGGCCGCGGTTCCAAAGCAAACCATCTAACGTACCTTGGTGATGCAACGGTGGGTGAGAATTCAAACATTGGCGCGGGTACGATCACGTGTAACTACGACGGCGTGAACAAACATAAGACTGAGATCGGTAACAACGTCCGGATCGGTTCAGACACCATGCTGATCGCTCCGATCAAGGTGGGTGACGGCGTCGTAACCGGTGCCGGCACTGTCGCGAACAAAGATATACCCGACAACAAGCTTGCCGTGGGCTCACCGGCGAGATTTATAAAGACGCTGGTCAAGGAAGAGGGTGAGCGCGGGCGAGAAGGAGAGAAGGAGTGAAGGAGAGTAGGAGAGAAGGAAAGAAGGAAAGAAGGAAAGAAGGAAAGAAGGAGTGAAAGACAGTCTTTGTTAACCTCGAAATTTGGCTCGATTGGTACTTTATAAGGTTGTTGATGTTGGCATGTGTGAATCAACTCCGATTCAGCTAAAATGAACTTTGAACCTTGAACTCTGAACTTTGAACCTTGAACTCTGAACTTTGAACTGGAGCTCGTAGAGCGTTTTTATGTGTGGAATAGTCGGATACGTTGGAAATAAGCAAGTCGTGCCATTGATCCTGGACGGCCTGAAAAAGTTGGAATACCGGGGATATGATTCGGCGGGTATTGCAGTCGTGGACGACGAAAACGGTCTTTCACTGCGTCGCGCTGAGGGTAAACTCCGCAATCTTGAAGAAGCGATAAGGCTTAATCCGCTTGAAGGTAACTATGGTATTGGCCACACTCGCTGGGCGACACATGGGCGTCCGACTGAAGAAAACGCACACCCGCACCGCGACCAGTCCGGCAAGATCGTCGTTGTTCACAATGGAATCATCGAGAATTATCTCCAGCTGAAAGAGAGGCTTGTGGAACTTGGAAGCGAGTTCAAGACGGAAACGGATACCGAAGTAGTCGCCCATTTGATCGGCCATTACAAGGAAAACGATGGGCTCTCACTCGAGGAGGCAGTTCGAAAAGCGGTCAAAGAGCTTCGAGGCATCTTTGCACTTTCGATCATATCGATCGATGAACCGGATACGATTATCGCAGTAAGGGAAGGGCCTCCCGTTGTGATCGGACTCGGCGACGGTGAGTTTTTTGTCGCATCTGATATTCCGGCGATTCTGCAGCATACCCGTGACGTGTTCTATTTGGGCGAGCGGGAAATTGCGATACTAACCAAAGACTCGGTGCGAGCGACGGATTTCGACGGAAACGCTGTCGAGCCGAAGCAGCAGAGAATCACCTGGGACCCGATCATGGCGGAAAAGGGCGGCTTTAAGCACTTCATGCTCAAAGAGGTCTATGAACAGCCGCGTGCGGTACGGGATACGGTGCAGGGTCGCGTCTCGCTCGACGACGGTAAGGTCTATCTCGACGAGATGGAAATCACCGAAGAGGATTTTCGAAACGTTACATCGGTAAAGATAGCAGCATGCGGAACGTCCTGGCATGCAGGTATCGCAGGCAAATACATGATCGAAGAGCTTGCGCGGGTTCCGGTCGAGGTCGATTATGCTTCTGAATTCCGCTACCGAAACCCCGTGCTTCTGGAAACAGATCTTTTATTGGTAATCTCGCAGTCCGGTGAAACTGCGGACACTATCGCTGCAATGAGAGAAGCCAAGAATGCAGGCTGCAAAGTCCTTGCTATCTGTAATGTTCAGGGGTCAATGATCACGCGCGAGGCCGAAGGAACGATTCTGACGCATGCTGGACCCGAGATCGGTGTCGCTTCCACTAAGGCCTTTACCGCCCAAATGGTGGCGATATATCTTTTCGCGATGTATCTCGGTCAATTGAGGGGCAAGATCGATGAAGAAACGGCGAAACACCACGCGCAGGAACTCGCCGAATTACCTCTCAAGATCGAACACTTGCTCAGCGACGCCGACAATATTGAGGAAATGTCGCGCGAATTCTTCCGTTCACAGGACTTCCTTTATCTGGGTCGTGGGATCAATTTCCCGGTGGCACTGGAAGGGGCATTAAAACTCAAAGAGATTTCCTATATCCACGCCGAAGGATATCCTGCCGGAGAGATGAAGCACGGTCCGAATGCGCTGATCGACGAGAAACTCCCGGTCGTGATCGTGAACACACGGGAAAGTGGAAATGAGGCGAGCGAACTTCGTTACGAAAAGACACACTCCAATATTGTAGAGGTTAAATCGCGTGACGGTATCATTCTTTCGGTACTTACCGAAGGAGATGAGATGAGTTCCCTTGTATCCGATTACGTTATCGAGGTACCGGAGACAAACGATCTCCTGGCGCCAATCCTCTCAGTTGTTCCGCTGCAACTTCTTGCGTATCACATCGCCGTCCGTCGCGGGTGTGATGTGGATCAACCGAGGAACCTTGCTAAATCGGTAACAGTGGAATAGGTCGTCACAAATCAAAGATTCACCCATGAAGAGGGCGGGGCAGTTTTGTCTCGCCCTCTTCATTGTCAGAATGGTTCACTCGACAATAGTCCCAAGCATTTCAACTTTGGCGAATCGAAAAATTCCGTTCGCGTATCTAAATATCCCAACGTACTGTGTATACGCACTTCCGTCGGGACCCATGAATCCGAACCGCTAAAACCCTGCCGGCATAAACGGAGTTCCTTCGAAGCTTGAACGGAGCGGTGACAATCCAAAAAAAGACCTCAGTCCGGACTGGCATAACTTGATTTTCGACTGATCATTCCGAATTTTGAGTTGTTAAAGTAAATAGGTTTTCAGATACGATAGGGGGAATGGCAAGATACCCGACAACGCCGTCAATGTTTTTTACAATCGCATTGATGACGGCGCTAATAGTTTTTGGTTTCACTCCTGAGATTGAAGCTCAGTTACCGGCGATAACGGAAAGTGAATCGACCCCGGTTGCCGAGTCCTCGCCCCAGCAGACTCCAACACCAGAGCCGACTCCGATCCCGGTTTCAGAAATCAATGCATTGTCAGAGGATACGAAGGCCCGAATTGAGGTGATAAAGAAGTCTGTAAGAGGTGTCTCTTCGTTAGAGGAAATCCGTTCGTCGCTCAAATCACTCAACAAGGATCTAGACACAAGAACAGTTGAGACGCGGGCATTACTCGCCGCCCGCCCGTCGCTCGAAACACTAAAGAAGGTTGAACAGGATTGGCAATTTGCCGCAAAGCAGATTCCGTCATGGAAAACAGAGCTGGAAGTCACGATCGCAGGGTACGTCTCGAACTTAAAAGAACTCGAAAATCTTGGTCAAGTCTGGAACCTGACGCTCAAGTCGCTGAATTCTGGTCGTACGTCGTCCGGGGATGAGGAAATCGTTCAGGACACAGAACGCGACGTGGTCAACGGGGTGCCTGAAGAGATTCTCGTGACAGCCCGGAGTACGATCTCGCTCGTAAGAACGACGGAGAAGTCAGTCAGGGAACAAAAATCGGACGTACTCTTGCTCCAATCGCAGGTTATCAAAACTGACAACCGTGCTGAGGAGGTTCTGAAATCAATCGGTGAAGTGAGGGACGAAGCTCTGAGTCGCCTCTTTGAAAGGGATAGCCAGCCAATCTGGTCTTCGGCGCCTTCCGGTGATTCCGTCGGGGCAGTTTTCGCTAAGGCGGGGAATTCGTATCGGTCCCAGCTGACCGCAATAGGGCAATATCTGTCAGGAAAGCGGGATTCGATAGTTTTTCACGTTTTGATCTTTCTTGGATTTGCAGGTTTTCTTTTTTGGGCAAGGAGCAGGCTCCATCCGTTGGTCGAAAGCGATCCGGAACTGAAACCCGCATTTGCCGTATTCAATCTGCCGATAGCTAGTGCGTTGATTCTGGCGATAATGCTAAGCGGCCAGTTCTATCCTCAGGCCCCGAGAATGTTAATCGCGATTCTTGGAGCAGCAGCTCTTATCCCCGGAGTGCTCTACCTAAGAAGAATCTTGGAAAAGCCGGTTTTCCCTATCCTGAATGTTCTTCTTGTTCTCTACCTCGTAGACCTTTTGAGACAGATAACGGAATCGCAGCCCTTGCTTGCGCGTCTTATATTTACTGCAGAAATGATTGGAGCAGTGGCGTTTCTGTTTTGGTTTCTATGGCAGCGGCCTTCGAGTGGTAAGTCTGATGTCGAATATCAGAGCATTTTTAAGGTAATCAGAAAAATTACCCCATTTGCTATCGGTCTTCTTGGTATCGCGCTTGTCACAGGAGTTTTCGGGTTTGTGAATCTTTCACGAACCATCGGGAACAGCGTTCTGTCTAGCGCGTATTCCGCTCTATTAATTTACGCAACGATCCAAATCCTTAAGAGTCTGACGGTTTTTGCGCTCCGGATCCGACCGCTTTCAGAGCTGGGGATGGTGAACAACTATCGGTCCCTCATTAAAAATAAGGTGTTTACCTTTCTGAAATGGATCGGGATTATTTCGTGGATCTTGTTTACCCTGAATCTGTTTTCCATCCGGCAGGATCTCTTTAGTTTTGTCGGGGAATGGCTTTCAACACCGGTAGCAGTTGGCTCGCTCTCTTTCTCGGCAAGCGACATCCTTGTGTTCGGTTTTACCATTTGGCTATCCTTCGCCATATCGAGGTTAATTCGTTTTGTACTGAACGAGGACGTATATCCGCGTGTCGAGCTCGGAAGCGGACTCTCCTATGCGATTTCGACCATTCTTCATTATGTTCTGTTGCTGGTTGGACTACTTCTTGCCATCGCTGCCATCGGTGTTGACCTAACGAAATTCACGATTCTTGCCGGAGCATTCGGTGTAGGACTTGGGTTTGGTATGCAGGCGATTGTCAATAACTTCGTTTCCGGCTTGATACTCTTGTTTGAGCGTCCCGTAAAAGTGGATGATTTCGTGCAGGTTGGAACACACCAGGGGGAGCTCACGCGAATTGGTCTTCGGGCAAGCGTGTTGCGGACCCTCGATGGATCAGAAGTCATACTACCCAATGGTCAGTTGATATCGGAAGAGGTTACCAACTGGACCTTTTCAGACCGGGAACGCAGGCTCGAAATCAATGTTGGCGTGGCTTACGGAACCGATCCGAGGGAAGTGATGGCAATACTCGAAAAGGTGGGTGTAGAAAACGAGGACACTCTCGCTGATCCACCTCCCAGGGTCATCTTTGTAGGGTTTGGAGACAGTTCACTTGATTTTCAGTTACGGGCCTGGACCGACAATGCTGATCAATGGGCAGTTGTTCGGAGCGATTTGACACTTGCGATTCACGACGGGCTTGAAGAAGCCGGAATCGAGATTCCGTTTCCACAACGCGATCTTCATTTCAAAAGTATCGATGAAAAAACGCTAAAAGCGGTCAAGCCAGAGAAGTAGAAACTTACACTTGTTCGATGGACGGTTGGCAATAAATAGACAATTTCCGAATGGACAATTGGAATCATAAAGTACTCAGGCCTTTAATCTCGGGCCAATGCCCATCGGTATTCACTTTGATCACCGCCTACATGGCTCAGTCCCCGGCCGGCCAATGAGTTCTTTGGAAGATTGTCCATTCCATGGTTGTATTACTGTGTACGCATATTGTAATATACACCTATGGCAAAGAAACACAATCTGTCACGTGAAACGATGAACATGGTCGCCGAACGGTTTAAGGTGATGTCTGATCCCATGCGGCTTCAGATACTCAACACCCTGCAGGGTGGTGAGCTCAGCGTCATGGAAATCGTGAAGAAGACCGAAGCCAGCCAGCCGAACGTAAGCAAACACCTTAAGATTCTTCAAAATTCGGGAATCGTTGGACGCAGACGCGAGGGAAACCTCGTTTACTACAGTATTGCCGACGAATCGATCTTCACCCTTTGCGATCTGGTGTGTAACTCGATCGAAGCCCGTTTAAAAAGCCAGGCAGAAGTCTTTTCTTCCTAAAAATTTGCACTGTGATTTCAGAAGACAGAAGTATTGACAAAATATAACTGAACAGTTATATTCGCATTAAGTTATTTCAAGAGAGGTAATTATTATGAAGGCAAATATGGGGAATGCAGACAGGATCGTTAGAACGTTATTAGCCGTTCTGGTAGGTGTATTGTATTTCACCGGCGTAATTAGCGGGTGGGTCGCGATCATTCTTGGCGCGGTAGCCGTGATCTTTTTACTGACCAGCTTGGTGAGTTTCTGTCCGCTATATGCGCCATTTAAGATTTCGACGCGATCAAGCGAATAAGAGATTTAGGAGAAGGAGATGACAAAGAGGAAACACGAAGTTGTAATTGTTGGTGGCGGGACTGCCGGAATAAGCGTTGCGGCGCGGCTCGCGAAGAAGGGGAAAGACGTTGCGATAATTGATCCCACCTCCAAACACTACTACCAGCCGCTTTGGACGCTTGTGGGTGGAGGAATCGTACCAAAGGAATCTACCGAACGCTCTGAACGTGACCTCATTCCGGCGGGTACTACCTGGATCAAAGACCGTGTCGAGGATTTCGCTCCTGATGAGAACTATGTAACTACAGGAGAAGGTACCAAGATCGAATACGAGTACCTGATAGTCGCCGCGGGAATCCAGATTGATTGGGACAAAATAAAAGGACTACCGGAAGCGATTGGAAAGGAGGGAGTTTGTTCAAACTATTCGTATGAATATGTGGACAAAACCTGGGAGTTTATTCGAGGAACAAAAGGTGGCAGGGCGCTGTTTACTCAGCCCTCGACCCCGATCAAATGCGGGGGTGCGCCACAAAAAATCTGCTATTTGGCGGAAGACTTCTTCCGAAAAGAAGGCAGACGTGACGACGTGGAGGTAGTATTCGCATCCGCAGGCGGGAGCATATTCGGTGTTGATCACTACAGGCCAACACTTGAGAAACATTGCGAAGATTCCGGAATCGTCACAAAGTTCAATATAGATCTTGTTGAGATCAAAGCGGATACCAAAGAAGCAGTCTTTAAAAACATGGATACCGGGGAACTCACAACTGAGAAATACGACATGATACATGTCACCCCGCCGATGTCGGCTCCTGATTTTTTGAAGCGAAGTCCGCTCGGAAACGATGCCGGGTGGGTTGATGTTGATAAGGATACGCTACAGCATGTTCGATACGACAATGTTTTCGCGATCGGGGACTCCAGCAGTTTGCCGACATCGAAAACCGGGGCTGCAATTCGTAAACAGGTTCCCGTGCTAATCAAAAACCTTGAACACGCACAAAAAGGCGAGGCTTTAACGGCAGTATATGATGGATATACATCCTGTCCGCTGGTCACCGGATATGACAGTCTTGTCATGGCTGAATTTGACTACGACGGCAACCCGAAAGAGACATTCCCTATCGACCAGCGCGAGGAACGCTACAGCATGTACCTCGTCAAACGATACTTGCTTCCGAAGCTTTACTGGCATGGAATGTTAAAAGGGCGCGCATAACAAGAGAATCGTCAGTGAATTAGTGGGATCAAGTTACAGAAACGATATGAGAGTATTATTGGCAGTAGACGGGTCTGAGTGCAGTCAGAAGGCAGTAGAAGAAGTGGCTACCCGAATTTGGCGAAAGGGGACCAAAATCAAGGTTTTTGCGGTTGCAACATCAAGAATTCCCGAATGGTTCATGGATCCTGCATTCGCAACCAGCGCGGCACATGAGGTCCAGGTTGAGGAACATCATCTGAAGTTGAACAAGCTCGTAAAAGAGATTAAGAGTAGTCTCGAATCATCCGGCCAGGGCGAAAACCTGGAAATTGAGACGAAAGTTGTCGAGGACTATCCGAAAGAAGCGATCGTTGATGAGGCTGAGAGCTGGAATGCCGACCTTGTGATCGTCGGTGCTCATGGTTATGGAAAGATCAAGAGAATCTTTCTCGGCTCGGTTTCACAGTTTGTGTCGCTTTATGCACCATGTTCGGTTCAGATTGTCCGATAGCCGTTTAACCAGTCTGTCTCGTCAACCTTGAATGAGCGAGTAAAACTCGCCCTTGACACAGATTTAATATAACTGTATAGTTATGTTGTAATACAGATTAGGAGTAAGAAAAACAAGATATGAGTGAATGCACAGTGCTTACATTAAATGAGCAAATCAATGAGGGGGACGGAACTTTGGTTGATGTTCGCCAACCGGCTGAATTCGCCGCGGGGCGGATTAAGGGAGCGAAGTTAGTTCCTCTAGGAGAAATTGAAAACAGGCACAAAGAGATCGACCATGCCAAACCGGTTTACGTTATTTGCAGGACCGGTAACCGTTCGGGGAAGGCACAACAAAAGCTAAAATCGCTTGGGTTCGAAAATGTAATCAATGTCACGGGTGGATTTGAAGCTTGGAAGCGTGAAGATCTACCGTTTGAAAGAGATGAGAAGGCACCGTGGGATATCGAACGCCAGGTGCGGTTTGTCGCCGGTCTGTTCGTATTAACCGGCGTCATACTGGCGGCACTGGTGCACCCTTATTTTATTGGAATATCAGCATTTATCGGTGCGGGACTCGTGTTCTCGGCGGCAACAAATACATGCACGATGGGAATGATTCTCATGAAAATGCCGTGGAACCGCGTCAAGTCACATGCATAGGAGAAGAGAGATGAAATTCAAACAGTTTTACTTAGGATGTCTGTCGCATGCTTCATACTACCTTGGGTCCAATGGAGAGGCGGCAATTATTGATCCACAGCGAGACGTTCAGCAGTACCTGGATGAAGCCAAGGCGAACGGCGACAAGATCAAATACGTAATTGAGACCCACTCGCATGCTGATTTTGTGAGCGGCCACAGAGAACTCGCCGATAAGACCGGTGCTGAAATCGTATATGGAGAGCGGGCCAAGACGACGTTTCCTACATTAAAGGTTGCTGACGGCGACTCACTCGCCGTGGGTGATATTGAACTTAAGTTCCTGGAGACACCAGGGCATACGCCTGAGGGCATCACGATCCTTGCAAAAAACACAGCAGAACCAGACGCTCCGACCAAGATGTTCACCGGGGACACACTCTTCATAGGCGATGTTGGGCGTCCGGATCTCGTTGGTTCAAAAGGATTTACAGCTGAACAAATGGGTGCGATGCTCTATGAGTCGCTTCACGAAAAGATCCTGCCGTTGCCAGACGATACCGAGGTCTATCCGGCACATGGCGCCGGGTCTCTTTGCGGTAAGTCCTTATCTGAGGAAACATGGTCTACGCTCGGCGAACAGCGCAAGATGAACTATGCGCTCCAGCCGATGACAGAAGAAGAGTTTGTGAAGATCGTTGCGACGGATCAGCCTGAGGTGCCAATGTATTTTCCCAAGAGTGCGTCGAAGAATCTCGAAGGATCTGTTGCGCTTGAGGACCTTCCTACACCATCCGCAATGACCACCTCGGAGATAGACGAGTTCGAGGGAATCGTGCTCGATGTTCGCGAGAAAAATGAATACGGAAAGGGGCACGTAAAGGGCGCGATCAACATAGGTCTTGACGGGCAGTTTGCCTCATGGTCCGGAACTCTTATCACGATTGGAACACCGATCGCGATCGCGGCTGAAACAAAAGAACAGGTAGATGAAGCCTTCATGAGGCTTGCAAGGGTTGGAATCGAGACCGTCACGGGCTACATCATTATCTCAGACTATGAAGATGAACTTGCGGTGATCGAGCAGGTTTCAGTTCTTGAAGTATCAAAACGGCTCGACGACACTACTCAGTTCGTCGACGTCAGGCGCCCGCAGGAGCACTCTAACGGGCATGCATCGGGAACTCTTAACATACCGCTCGACCGGCTTGCCAACGAGATCGAGCATTTGGATCCCGAACGCCCGACTTATGTGATCTGCCAGTCCGGCTATCGCTCAAGTATCGGCACAAGCCTACTCGAAAACGTGGGAATCAAAGAGATCTACAACGTGTCGGGAGGCACGAACGCCTGGGTTGAAACCGGTCTGGAGACGGAAGTTTCAGCGACGGCCTGCGCGAGTTCTTAATCAAGAGCACCCTGTCAGACTTACAGGAATTTGCTGCGAAAAACCCGGATTTGGACTGATTTCCATCGAATTCTCGGCGAATAGTGATGCTATGCACCGCAAATTCGAAGAAAATCCCCCTCAAACCGAACTTTCGCTCGCGACAATCCCTGAACTCCAACAGGCTGCCAGGCGGCCCAAGCCGGGCCGCGGTTTTTAATAAAAGGAGCATGTTATGAAGTACTTGGCGGTGATGATCCTTATCGCCGTTTCGATGGGAGCTTGCGCTCAATCGACGGCGACGACAGAAGAAAATAACGAAAATACAATCCAATCGGAACCGGTTAAGCCGGAATCAGACACGGGTGATTCCAAGACTGAATGCAAGATCTGTGATTTCGATTTCGATTCGTACAAGGGCGAATTGAAAAAGAAAGAGATCGAAGGACTGCTTTTGGCTCTTAACGATGAGTATATGGCGACGGCGATCTATGCCGGCGTAAACGAGAAATTTGACAACCCAAGGCCGTTCGTAAATATCGTTGAGGCTGAGAAACGTCATACGAAGCGTCTTGTTGAGATATTCAACAAGTATGAACTTCCGGTACCGGAGAATGAGTGGCTGGGAAAAGCTCCCGGTTATGAATCGGTTTTGAATGCCTGCAAGGCCGGTATAGATGCAGAAATCGAGAACAAGAAGCTCTACGATCGAATCTTCGATTCCACTGAGAAAGAAGATATTCTCACGGTTTACAAAGCGTTGCAGAGAGCCTCGGAACAGAATCACAAACCGGCATTCGAACGGTGTGTGAATCGCGGCGGAAATGGCATGGGCCGTGGAAGAGGAGGTCGCCGGGGTCGGAATTAATGGCGTCTACGACAAATAAGGGCTTTGCGGGTCGGTATCTGCCGATTCTAAAATGGCTGCCGAACTACAATCGGGAGTTTCTCGTTGGGGACATTACGGCAGGAATAGTTGTTGCGATAATGCTTGTCCCCCAAAGCATGGCCTATGCAAGCCTCGCGGGATTGCCGGCGCAGGTCGGACTTTACGCGAGCATCTTGCCTCTAGTGGTTTATGCTTTTCTGGGTTCAAGCAGGGTCCTCGCTGTTGGCCCTGTGGCAATGGTATCGCTTCTTACACTTTCAGGTATTGGCGAGTTGGCTCCCTCAGGCACCGCGGAGTTTATCGCACTCGCATTGCTACTTGCCCTTCTTGCCGGGTTGATCCAGCTGGCGATGGGGCTTTTTCGACTGGGATTCCTGGTCAATTACTTGAGTCACCCGGTTTTGGTCGGCTTTACGTCGGCGGCAGCAATCGTGATCGGGTTTAGCCAGGTCAAGCACATCTTAGGGGTTACGATCTCAAGAACCGAAAGGCCCTATGAGATTTTCGGGGTGCTTTACGAGGCCTTGCCCGCCGTCCACTCGACAACCTTAATAATCGGCATAGTCGCAATAGCCGTCTTACTTTACTTCAAGCGCTATCTGGCCGGACAGCTTATGAGTCTCGGCGTTGAGCAGAAAACTGCAGCTCCAATTGCGAAAGCCGGACCGCTTGTAGTTGTCTTGCTGGGGACACTCCTCGTGTGGGGGTTCGCGCTGAATGGAGAATCGGGCGTGAGCGTTGTTGGAAATATTCCGATGGGATTTCCGGAAATCGGAATTCCGGGTATCGAATTCGCAAATCTGACGGCGTTACTTCCGATAGCCCTCATTATTTCTTTGGTCGGATTTACCGAAAGCATTTCGATCGCGACGACCCTGGCCAGTAAAAAGCGTCAGAAGGTAGACGCAAACCAGGAGCTGATAGCGCTCGGTGCGGCAAACGTCGCCGCATCCTTTTCAGGCGGTTACCCGGTGACCGGAGGGCTTTCAAGATCAGCGGTGAATGACGCTGCCGGGGCAAATACAGCCGTCGCTTCAATTATTACGGCGGTACTGATCGTCCTCACAGTGCTGTTTTTAACACCGCTGTTCTATTTTCTACCCAGTGCAGTTCTTGGCGCGATCGTGATAGTCGCGGTGGCCGGTCTATTCGATTTTCGGTCGATGATCCACATCTGGAAGTATGATCGGTTTGATGCGCTGGCTCTGTTTGCTACATTTTTCGGGGTTCTGGCTTTCAGTATCGAGGCCGGAATCGGAATCGGCGCAGCGACGGCACTTTTGCTTTACCTATATCGAACCAGCAAGCCGCATGTAGCTGTAGTCGGAAGAGTAGGTGATACTGAGCATTTTCGAAATGTTTTGCGGCATGAGGTGCGGACATGTCCGGAGACCCATGCTGTCAGAATCGACGAGAGTCTTTATTTTGCAAATTCGAGGGAGCTGGAGAATTGTCTGCTTGGAGCCGCCGCGGAGAATCGGGATCTTAAATCGATCGTATTGATCTGTAGCGCGGTAAACTCGATCGATGCCAGCGCACTCGAGACTCTCGAACGGGTTGATGAGGAATTGTCATCTGCGGGTGTGACGCTTTACCTTGCGGAGGTGAAGGGGCCGGTGACGGATCGTTTGAGGGAAATTGGCTTTCTGGATAAATTTGGCGAAGACCGAATCTTTTTGAGCACACACCTCGCGTTTGAGAAACTAGGATGTAAAAAACATGACTGATATTTTGTGGATAATCGGGTTGATTGGGTTTTGGCTGCTCCTGCAGCTGGTCATTTTGCCTCGTCTCGGGTTTAGTACCTGAATGCGCGGTGCGTGTGACGCCGGGTCGCGGCGTAAAAAGTCAGAGCAGGAGGAGGACGCTAAGATCCCCGGACGAGATGGTTCGTTCGGCTAGACCCCTGTATATTGTGGACTCTTTTGCATTTTCCATGAAATTTTCCAAGGCTTGAACCGAAAGTTAAAAATCCTGAACAGGCATAAAACTTCTCGAGCTGGCGGTCCTGTTTTTCCAAAATCTGCTAGCTGATCTGTTGGCTTTGCAGGAATTTCCCTTTAGCCGACGCGGCTCCTACGTACTTGCCAACCGAGAAGAAACATCGGCAGGCGGTTTCAAGTCCGATCGACATATTTCCCGTCTTGTTGAATTATATTTAGTCAGAAGGAATACGGAGAAAGAACAATGACTAATTCATCGAAAAACCGGAGGTTGGCCCTGATCTCATTATGCCTGGCCATTCTGATGTCGTTCGCGCTGCCTGTGGTTGGGCAAAGATACAACTCTCGCATGCTTGTCTCTACAAACTGGTTGGCGAGAAATCTTAACAAAACAGCGGTGTTGCATATTGGCCGTAACCGAGAAAAATATGATGCCGGACATATCCCCGG
>JABDKD010000169.1 GCA_013003215.1 Pyrinomonadaceae bacterium | reverse complement strand
ATTGACAACGGGATTCTACCAAATTTGCACAGGCCTCTGACTGATTCAGCTCAGATCCAGCAGGTCAGACCTCGTAATTATCGAACGGATCCGCTTGAATTCCTCAAGTAGAACAGCCGGGTTGGAGCGCAAGTGTGCCTTAATTTCCTCGAAACCGGCATCGATATCGACAACCGGAAAACCGGGACTCATAGCGTCATTTACACTAGCATCCAGAAGGTCCCTATTTTCAAGCAGCTTCGCCAATACGTTGCCTTCGGTCAGTGAGCCGACGGACTGACCGTCCTCAAGCACCGGGATCTGCGTAACCGAATTTTCGTTCATTTTTGCCATCGCCTCCCGAACTGTTTCGGTCGATTCTGCAAATACGAGCGACTGCGGTGAACCTGAGTTTTTGGTTTCGGCGATAAGGCCGGCTGTAATCTTTTGAGGTTCCAGCAGAAGTTTTTCTTTCATCCACTCATCTGAATGAAATTTAGTTAAATAATGCTCGCCGGTATCGCACACGATGAAAACTACAATGGCGTCTTCATCAAGGCCTTTCGCAACCTGGAGTGCGGCAAACAGGTTGGTTCCCGTAGAACCGCCGCAAAAAATGCCTTCAACCTTTCCCAGTTCCCGTGCCAATTCAAATGAATCGCGATCCGTGACATTAATTATCTCGTCAATGACCTTCATGTCAGCGTTCACCGTTGGAGCGCACTGACCGATTCCCTCAACCAGGTAGGGGGTCGCCTCGGGTACATGGCCGGTTTCCTTAAATGGCTTGAAGATCGATCCATAGGGGTCCGCACCAATGATCCTGATCGCCGGGTTCTTTTCCTTCAAATACCTTCCCGTCCCGCTTATCGTCCCACCGGTTCCGATTCCTGAAACAAAATGGGTGATTTTTCCTTCCAAGTCCTCCCATAACTCAGGACCCGTTGTCCGGTAATGCGCAGCAGGATTTGCGGGATGTGAATACTGGTCCGGATAAAAGGAATTTGGAGTCTCTTTGTGAATTCTCTTAGCAGTTTCTACATAGTGATCGGGCGTTCCGGCCTTGGCGGCATTCGGGCAAACCACGACATCAGCTCCAAGAGCCTTAAGATATCGCGTCTTTTCCATCGAGACCTTGTCGGTAAGTACAAAAATACATTTGTAGCCTTTTGTCGCCGCCGCGAGAGCGAGTCCGATTCCGGTGTTTCCCGAAGTCGCTTCGATTATCGTCCCACCGGGTTTAAGAGTGCCTTCTTTTTCGGCATGTTCGATCATCGATATGCCGATTCGATCCTTGACCGAGTAACCCGGGTTCAGGCTTTCCATTTTAGCGAGTATTGTCGCCTTGATTCCATGCTGCTTTGGCAGCGTGTTTAAGCGAACAAGGGGAGTATTTCCCACTAGTTCGATAATGTCTTTATATATTTTCATCAGCGTCCTTTGAACGAATATTAAAAGTCTAAATTATCGAATAACCATTTAAATTCAAGTCGCGTTTTTCAGTTAGTCTCTTCGGATCGTTAGTTATAACGGAATGTACGCCGAGAGACGCGCTTCTTTTTAAGAGCCGCTTGCTGTCCACGGTCCAAATAGTGACGGGAATGTCAGCCTCGTTCGCAGCTTTCATGAGCTTTTTTGTGGCCAGGGAGAAATGCAACGAAAGGCGTTCGGCACCAATCTCTCGCGTAATGTTTACGAGTCTTTTTTCTTTCCTAAGAATCCTCATGATGTTTGGCGCGAAGAGCGCCGCTATCCCGGCATCCGGGCATAATTTCTTGATGACCGGGATCGTTTCGAAATCGAAGCTTTTCACGATCAGATTAAGTCGGGGAAACCCATTGAGCACTCCCGCCGTCTGTTCGGCAATCCTCGCCGACTCCGCACCCGAACTCTTTATCTCAACATAGATTGGACCCGAAAAGTCTGAAAGATAATCGAGCACTGCTTTGAGAGTGGGAATTCCAACACCTCTAAAGTTTTCATTAGCGTGCTCCGGATTGTTGGTGTTAAACCAGGTTCCGATATCTACATCAGAGAGGTCCTTCAGGCGAAGTTTTCGAATCTGTGTCTGGTCGTTAGCGACTCGTTTTAGCGAGGAATCATGAAAGACAACCGGAACCCCGTCAGCTGTCAATCCCACGTCAAACTCAATACCTTCGGCTCCGTCTTCCACAGCTCTTTCAAACGCAGCCATCGTGTTTTCAGGTGCGACTAATGACGCCCCCCTGTGGGCGATGATCAAGGGAAGTTTTTGTTCAGATTTCATCGAGGCCAAAAACCGAAGATTACGGTTTGATCTTCTTTTCGAGCAAAAATATACGCTTTGACCAGCCCATCGGTTCGATTGGCGGGAAGGTGTGATTGCCTACAATATTGAAATGCCGCAAGGCGATTCGCTTAACATCGTCAACCTTGTGGGTCTTGAATTTGTAGAGCACTTCCAGAACGGTTCCGACAACCGAAGGCTTTACCGGAATCAAGACTAATTTGCCGCCCGGTTTTAATACACGGGCGATTTCCTCCAAGCCCTTGTCGAGAGGAACATATTCAAGGGCGCCGCATGTCAGGGCAAGATCGAACGTGTTGTCGCCAAAAGGAAACTCGAGAATATCGCCCTGGATTACATCGATCTTGCGGGCTTCCAATACCCGGTCTTTTCTAAATTGTTCCCGGGCCACATGGAGCGACTTGGGGGAGATATCAAGGGCAATAGCCCGCTTCAGGTTGAGCCCAGCACTTGCGAGTCCGAGCGTTTGAATACCCGTTCCGCTACCTGCATCCAGCACCAGTGGGTCCGGTCCAAGGTCGAGATTCAGCGATCGAAGGTACTTGGTGACAGAATGCCGGTACCGGTTTACCTTGAGCGCAACATTGTGCACATCGGCAATTCGATCATAGAGCCTGCGTGTTTTTGCTTCGTCGATCATTTAAGAGAATGACCAATATACAATGAAAAAGTTGAAGTTTGCACGTAAAAACTTACGGTGAGAGACACATTATTCTTCAAGCAGAGTGAGAATCATCTTTTCGATTTCAACCAATCTGCTTTTGCTTGTTCCGCTTTCTATGTAGCGAATGTTGCCTTTTCGGTCGATCAATACTGCGGTTGGAAGGCTCAAAGCCCCATAATTAATTTGGTTGGTTTGATTTGACGCAACAATGAACGGGTAGTTCAATTCCCATTTTTCCTTGAACTCACGCAAAAATTTTAGCTCCCCTCGTTTTCCTACCGCACTCTTATCTTCAGCATAGAACCGCGTCATTCCCAAAATCACAAGCCCATCAGCTGAAAGGTCATTTTGCCATTTTACGAGCTTTGGAAATGCTTGATAACACGGCCCACACCACGTTGCCCAGAAGTCCAACAGCACTACTTTGCCTTCAAAATCTGAAAGGTCGATCTGCTTCTTGGCATTCGAAGCAACTCCCGGAACCTTTCCCGGCATTACGGAATAGATGGAACCCAAAGTGCGAGCCCGTGTTCCAAGAATCTTGTAATGGGTTTTTCTTTTGGCTAGCTTCCTGCGTATTTCCGTTTTGACCGAATTGTTCTCAATCTCCCGGTCCAGGGTTATGAATGAGGCGTCATAAAGTTTGAGACCTTCCATCCGCTTGCCGATGTCGATCAGGTACCTAATGTGTTCGTCCACCGCCCGGTAATACACGCTATGGGAATTTACCTTGGCAGCGTACTGACGGAGCGCGGTCAAACTTGCGATAGCCTTTTCAGATTCGTCTATTCTGCGGAATCCTTCGAAAGCCGTTATCCCCGCATCGAGAAGCACATTGAGAGCTTTCGCGCGAGATTTGAATTCGAATAGAAGTGTTTTGGCTGTCTCAAAGGCAGAGCCCGCATGAGCCGCGGCTTCTTCATAACTTCCTTTTTTTGTATAGCTTAAAGCGAGCTGTTTATGCATGCTCGCAATCTCCGAATTCTTTTTAGGAGTCGTTTTTAGATAATCCCCAAAAATTACTTCAGCCGCCTCAACCTCGCCCTTCTTCGCGGTTACATCGACGATCAGTGCCCGGGCGTTTTGAGTTTTAACGGACTCCGTATCGCCCGGCCGCTGTAGAAAGGTTGCGAGAGAGACTGCTGCGCGGTCGCGGTTGCCGGCAATCCAGTGAAGTCTGCCCTGGTAGTAATAGTCCAAAGGTGCGGACTCCGTTCTGGAAGCGATTTCGGCCGCATATTTAGCGGCAAGAAGTTTTTGTTCCTTTCTTACCTTACGCTCCAGGTCTTCGCTGTAAGGCACTTTGTTTACTTCAAGCTCAGTGAATTTGTCACGAAGGTAGTTTTCAGCTTTCGTGAACAGCTCGGCCGACGACATCGCTCCAAGATCATTGGTCGCACCCAGTCCGTTCGAGCCGGTTGGCCTGCCCGACTGAGCCACCCCTGAAGAGGCGAACAGTAGAAGGAAAACAAGGAATAAGGCCTTTTTGGTCATCAATTTCAGCTTGCGGTAGCAGTCACGAACCTTGCAGGAGAAAAATCAGCAAGAAATTCTGAGCGGGTATCTTCAAGTATGTGGTCGACCAAGATCCTTGCCGACAATGGAGCAAGCAGAATCCCGTTTCTATAATGGCCGCCGGATATGTAGATATTCAGCTCCTCGTTAAGCGCACCGATCAATGGGTTTCCATCCCCGGATATTGGGCGCAGTCCAGACCAGTTTTCATCTATCCTAAGGTTTTGGAGGCTCGGTACAACTCTCAGGGCCGATTCCCTCAATGATTCTCGCCCTTCATCGGTTACGGTTTTGTCAAATCCCGCATCCTCAACCGTGGCGCCGACCAGAACCCGCCCGTCATTTCTTGGGACGAGATAACCTCCCGCTCCATAGATCACTTTTGAGATCAGCCTTTTTGCTGTTCGATAGGAAATCATCTGGCCTTTCACGGGTTTTACCAAAGGCATCTCAAATTCGACACGATCAGCTTCGATGAGAGAAGTCCATGCTCCGGTTGCAAACACGATTACATCACCCTCGTAGACCCCGGTTCCCGCCATGAGAGAGGTCTTACCATCATTTGCGACAGACTTAATCTCTTCGTGCTCGACCAGCGTACCGCCCCGCTGTTCAAAAGACGTTCGTAGTGCCCCCATCAGTGCACGGTTTTCGACCTGCCAGTCTTTTGGGAAAAAGAGTGATCCAATCGAATCCGGAGAAATAAATGGTTCTAGCTTATGGGTCTCACGGGCCGAAAGCCTTTCTACTTCCAGGCCGGCTTCCACCTGCCACCGATATCTGTCCTTCAGCTCTTCTTCATCAGCTTCGTCAAATGCCACCGCCAGGGTGCCTTCACGATCAAGGCCAACATCAATTCCGGTTTCGTCCCGGAGTTCGTCTGTAAATCCCGGATAGAAGTCTCTGGAAGCCGAGCAAAAGCGAAAAAGTGCATCCGCACTATCGCACTCGGCCTGGGGGGCAAGCATTCCGGCCGCGGCAAAGGAGGCCTCCCTCCCCGCTAAATTCCGATCTAAAACAGTGACGTCGTTTTCATGCCTTTTCTGAAATTCACGGGCAATCGTGAGGCCTGCGATTCCGCCACCGACTATTAAAACTTTCATAACCAAACACGAAAAGTTGTTTGCACAATCGATTCATTGTAAATTGCTAAAAAATGTTAGCAAATAAGATGTTCGTTTTATACCGGTAAACTCCGGTTCTCTTTCCCGGCCGGATTCGATCCGGGCGCATTGTGCGCTTCGTAAGTATCTAAAAGGAAAACATTTGCGATGGCCGTTGATGAAAGAAAAAGAGCGGGCGACAAAAACTATGAAACACACAATCACACTTATTCCCGGTGACGGGATCGGACCGGAAATTACATCGGCTGCGGTAAGGGCAATAGAAGCGACCGGTGTCGAGATCGAATGGGAAACGCAGTTCGGCGGTGCGCAGGCACTGGAGAAGTTCGGTTCAACTCTTCCAGATGAGCTAATCGACTCAATTAAAAGAAACAAGGTCGCCTTAAAAGGGCCGATGACAACACCCGTTGGAAAGGGCTTTACATCAGTGAACGTCGGGCTTCGCAAGGCTCTTGATTTGTATGCGAACGTGAGACCGATCAAGGCGCTTCCGAATGTTGAATGCCGGTACCCGGAATTGGATTTGGTTGTAATGCGCGAGAACACGGAAAGCCTCTATGCCGGTCTTGAACATGTGGTTGTGCCGGGGGTTGTTGAATCTCTAAAGATCATTACCGAGAAGGCATCGACGAGAATTGCGAGATACGCGTTCGAGTTTGCGGTAAGGGAAGGACGCAAGAAAGCAACAGCTATGCACAAGGCGAACATCATGAAACTCTCCGATGGATTGTTTCTCGATTGCTTTTACAAAGTTGCAGAAGATTTTCCGGAAATTGAAGCCGACGATAAGATCATAGATAACGCCTGTATGCAGCTTGTTATGCGGCCGGAACAGTTTGATGTCATCGTAATGGAGAACCTTTACGGGGACATCGTTTCGGATCTTTGTGCGGGCCTGATCGGCGGACTTGGACTTGCCCCCGGCGCGAACATTGGTGAAGAAGCGGCCACGTTTGAGGCGGTTCATGGTTCGGCACCGGATATTGCGGGACAGGGTATCGCGAACCCGACTGCAATAATGCTGTCCGGTGTAATGATGCTCCGTCACCTTGGTGAAATGGATGCCGCCGACAGGATGACGAAGGCTATGCATGATGTTTTCAGAGAAGGAAATATCCGAACGCCTGACCTCGGAGGTAAGGCGAGCACAGCAGAATTTGCAACGGCAGTGATAGAGAAGATCGGATAGTATGATGTGTTGGCTAAGTTGGCTAAGTTGGCTAAGTTGGCTAAGTTGGCTAGTTTAGTTCGATGTTTTAACGTGGAATCCAGTTTATAAGTTAACTTATTTAACTCTGAGAACTCAGCAAACTTGGTTAACTCGAGTATGGCAATATTCTTGTTCTCAATACTTGTGCTTTTCGGGCTGATACCTGCCATATTTCTGCTCGACAAGCTCTTTGCAATCAACTTCGCAAAGGCTGCGAGAGTGAGGCCGGAATCCAAAGATTCGTTTTGGCAGCCGAGGGGTTTTGCGGGTACGGGCAACGAGGACCGTGTCGGGGAATCCAGAAGGCCGATCGGTAAAGGGCTGAAATGGATAGTTTCAGCCCCGGACTCAATAAGAACGGATCGGTTGGGTGCACCGATGTTGCGTGCATACAGGTTTTCTGTCGTCCTTGTGCTGATCGGGGTGATCGGACTTCTCCTTTCTCTTTTTGTCATCTAGCTAAGAAGATTTATATGAGCAAGGCTGCTTCCAGGATCGCCGATTCGTCATTAGCGGATGAGGGCCGTCAAAGACTCGAGTGGACGCGAACAAGAATGCCTATTCTTCGAAGTCTCAAGAAGACTCTGGAAGAAGAGCGTCCCTTCGACGAGATGAAGATTGCAATTTGCCTTCACGTCGAACCGAAAACGGCGGTCTGGCTTGAGGCCTTGCGCGCAGGCGGTGCGGAGATCTTTATCACGGGCAGTCCCGGTACGACAGATGATGCTACCGCGGCATTTCTTGCGGAAATGTCGGGGGTCAATGTGTTTGCAAAAAGGGAAGAGACGTTCGATGACCACATTGAATATGCCAGGAGCATTCTCGAGTTCGATCCCGACCTCATTTCTGATAACGGCGCCGACCTTCACAGTTTGATTCACTCAGATTTTAAACATCTGAAAACAAAACTTATCGGTGCTACGGAAGAGACCACTTCCGGCGGGTATCGACTGCGTGAAGAAATCGAGTCAGATTCCTTTCCAACAATTGTGATCAATGACTCCAGGGCGAAGAGAATTATCGAGAATCGATATGGGGTTGGTCAGTCCGTGGTGGATTCGATTATGCGGTCGACCAATGCGCTTATCGGAGGCCTTAGGGCGGCCGTCATCGGATACGGGTATTGCGGCCGTGGAGTAGCGCTTTGTCTGAAAAACCTTGGTGCCCGGGTAACAGTTGTGGATATTGACCCGCTCACGAGACTGGATGCATTGCTCGAAGGATTCAACGTTGCTGAAAAGGCCGAAGCGATTTCTGGAGCGGATCTTGTAATTACTGTTACCGGTCGTGACAACACTTTGCAGACCGAAGACTTCGAGCGGTTAAGCGACGGCGCGATTGTTGCCAATGCAGGGCATTTCGAATTCGAGATCGATGTTGACGGCCTCAGGAATCAAGCCCGTTCCGAGTCGCGCTTGAGTGAGGACATTGAAAAATTCTCCCTGGCGAGCAGTAAGGAGATTTTTCTTCTGGGCAAAGGACGCCCGGTCAATCTTTCAGCGGGAGAAGGGAATCCGATCGAGGTTATGGATCTTGGTCTCGCACTCCAGACCCTAAGTTTTCGATTCCTGGTTGAGAACGGGAGTTCATTAAGGAATGGACCTCAGAACGTACCGGATGAAGTTGAGCGAATGGTCTCGGAATTGGCATTTGAAGCATGGAAGTAAACTTGCCTATAAAGCATCGTGCCGTGATTCCATGTGTGACATTCTTGCTCGTATTTGTATTTGCAGGTTGTGGGGCGGGAGTTTCCCCATTTGAAAAAGAGATCGAATTGAAACGGGTCGCAAGCGGCGAGCCTGCTTATGTCTATGTGCCATTTGAAGTTCCCGCGGGTGCTGAAACAGTCTCAGTAGTATTGAATTACGATAAAAATGACGGCAATAACCGTATCGAGCTCGGTGTGTTTGATGAGAGGTTCGCCGGCAATCATCAGGACAAAAAAGGATTTCGAGGCTGGTCCGGCAGCGTTCGCGATGGCTTTTTTATTGCAAAAGAGCACGCGACCAGAGGCTACGAGAAGGGTGACATCAATCCGGGAAAGTGGCATTTGATTTTCGGGCTGGCGGCTTTGGAATCAGAATCCGTCAAGGCAAAAATTTCAATTTCGTTTCGAGAGGTTCCGGCGGATTTAAAGAGAACTCTTGACGAAGAAACCGCAAAACAATTCACCCATGAAATCAGTAGGGTTTCCGGCGACAAAGTGTGGCTGCGAGGGGATCTTCACGCGCACACGTTTCACGGTGACGGAAAATGGAGTGTTAAAGCGATCCTTGACTCCGCCCGTGCAAACAAGCTCGATTTCGTATCCATTACTGAACACAACACTTTTAGTCACCACTCTGAAATGGACAGATTGGCCGGCGATTATCCGGAATTGTTGATTCTCAAAGGACAGGAAATCACGACCTACGGCGGTCATTTCAACACCTGGGGACTTGGTACGGGCGAGTGGGTTGATTTTCGTGTGGTGCCTGCGAATCCCCAGAGCGCAAAGCAGATCGCCGATGAAGCTCACAGTTTTCAAGCGCTTGTCTCCGCAAATCATCCGACGATGGATTGCAAGGGCTGCAAATGGTCATACGGCGATTTGACCCCGATGGACTCGGTCGAAATCTGGAACGCCAAGTGGGATGAGCAGGATGAGCAGTCGCTTGTAATGTGGGACAAGCTCTTACGGGAAGGAAAAAGGATCACAGCGATTGGTTCGAGCGACACCCATCAGCCGCCATATGAGCCGAGTGATTACCCCACGAATCTAGTGGTCGGTTCTCCAACGGTATTTGTGGCGAGGGAAGGGAAACTGAGTCAAGAGTCCCTTTTCAGGTCTCTAAAAAAGGGCAAGGTCTACGTCGCCGAGGATCCGGGGAAGAGAGTAAGTTTGGTAGCAGCGAAAACAGCTCGACCGGGAGAAACTGTTACGTTTGATCAGGAAGGGAAAGTCAATTACCACGTCCGGCTTTCGGGTTTTTCCAGTGATTCAACGGTGAAGGTGATTTGGAAACTTAAAAATGGTACAACCGGACGAAAGACGATGCCGATCAGGGTCTCAGCGGTGGAGTTTGATGGCTCGGTTGCTGGAGCAAGTCCGGGGTACTTGCGGCTGGAAGTAAGAAACCCGGACGGGTCAATGGCGGCCTTTACCAATCCGATCTGGATTTTGGGTGGTGAGCAGTGAGCGCGATATGCTCTTCTGAACTCTGAACTCTGAACTCTGAACTCTGAACTCTGAACTCTGAACTCAATCCTCTTTCTTCTTCCAATCGTATTGAGGGATCTTCTCTTCAAGACCACTGTGTTTGATCACAATCTCTAAGCGGCGTTTCCTTGTGTCCTCTCTCTTTGCACTCATAACCCAACCTATTACTGTTCGACGGTAACCGGCCGGAGTATCCGAGAAGAACGCCCATGCTTTCTTATTCTTCCTGAAATGTTTCTCCATTTCAGGACTGAGCGTCTTTGGTTGTTTCTCGTAGCTGTAAACTCCAGAGTTCGCCTCTTTGCGTTTTGACCAGGCCTCCAATCCCGCTTTCCGTATCAGCTTCTTCTTCTTGAGCTCGGCGATCTTTTTGATATTTACATCGCTCCACTTGCTGGTTGGCCTTCTCGGGGTAAAGCGAATCTTGTAACTCTTGTCATCGATCGACTTGCGGAGCCCATCGATCCAGCCAAAACAAAGTGCCTGATCGACGGATTCAGACCACGTCATTGTCGGTAATCCTGTTGCTTTCTTGTAATAACCAACCCAGAGCTCATCTTTGCCTTGGTGGTTTTCCCGAAGCCAATCCCTCCATTCCTGCTGGTTCTCAAAGAAAATGGTTTTTGTCATACTGAACTGTTCGTTGCCAAGTTTCGTAAGGCAATAATAGACTAGAAATGGTGCTCAGAAGAATTCTAAAATTTGCGGCCGTTTTCGCCGGACTTATGTTCGCCGCTGTTCTTGGCGGATATGTCTATCTCGCGATGTCCGACGGCAAGCGCGCGAAGCCGTTGTCTCTGAAAGGCAGGGTCCATGACCGTCCATTGCTTTTTGCTCATCGCGGGGGAGCACAGGAAGCACCTGAAAACACCATCCCGGCGTTCGAAAAGGCTATCGAAAGAGGTATCGATGTACTTGAACTGGACGTCCATCTCACGTCGGATGAAGAACTTGTCGTTTTACATGACAAGGCGCTTGACCGGACAACAAACGTGCAGGGACCGGTTTCCGAGAGAAGTCTTTATGAGATCAAGAGCGCTGATGCGGGTTATTCGTACTCATACGATAATGGCACGACGTATCCATACCGAGGGCTGGGTATAAAGATTCCGACCCTTCGTGAAGTCTTCGAAAGGTTTCCCGATGAGCTTATTAACATTGAAGTTAAAACTGATAATTTGAGGGCTGCGAAGCCTTTATGCGGTTTGATTCGGGAGTATGAGAGAACGGACTCAGTGATTGTGGCTTCGGTTACCGGCGAAATCCTCTCAGAGTTTCGGGATGAGTGTGCCGGGGTGGCCACTTCGGCGAGTTTTGACGAGATACTTTGGTTTTCATTCTTGTTCAAGATTGGTCTTACAAAGAGCTTTTCTGCGGATATGCAGGTCCTTCAGATCCCGGAGGAGATGTTTAGTTCCGGTCAGATTAGTCGAGAGTTTATTGCAGCGGCCAGGGAACGAAACCTGGAGGTGCATATCTGGACAAAGAATCGAAAGGACGACATTAAGCGATTATTCGAGTTCGGCGTAGATGGAATCATGACCGATCGGCCATCGATCGTAACCGGGTTTGTCAGGTAGTTGAAATGGAGTTTGATCAGGAAAAGGCGATCGAGATTCTCTCAAGGACACCGGCTGTATTGCGGGGGCTTCTTGAGGGGCTATCGGATGAATGGTCACGCGGAGAATCGAAGGAGGACTCGTGGAATCCTTATGATGTGATCGGGCACTACATCCATGGTGAAAAGACCGATTGGATCCCGAGGGCAAAGATCATACTCGCCCAGGGAGACTCCGTTGGATTCGTGACTTTTGACCGGCTCGCTCAGTTCGAAGATTCGAAAGGCAAGTCTCTCGATTCTTTGCTAGAGGAGTTTTCCAGGCTTCGTATAGAGAACCTGCATACCCTTCGCAGCATGTCGCTTACGGATGATCAAATGGACATGAAAGGCATGCATCCGGAACTTGGCGAGGTTACATTGCGGCAGCTCTTGTCGACCTGGGTGGTTCATGACCTGACTCATATCCGGCAGATTGTAACTGTGCTAGCCGGGCGCTATTCCGAAAATGTCGGCCCATGGCGGGAATACCTTTCGATATTAAAGTAAGTTCCAAGTTCCAAGTTTCAGGTTCCAAGTTCCAAGTTCCAGGTCCCAAGTTCCAGGTTCCAGGTCCCAAGTTTCAAGGTCCAGGTTCCAGGTTTTATATTCCGGAATTCCTAAACCGTCCCGAAGGGACTGGACGACTTTAGCCGGGGGTTTCAACCCCCGGGCAATTGGCGGATGACGTTCCGTCGCGACGATACGGTCGAAATTTGACAGGGATAATATCGTAAGCAAAATCTCACTAAAGGAGTCATTCTCACCATGGCAACTACATTCTCATCTTTGTTCTATCATTTTGTATTCAGTACCAAGCACCGCAAACGGTTTATCCACAGGGATTTAGAAGACCGTGTCTGGTCTTATGTTGGAGGTATCGCCCGAAAGCGAGAATCAAAAGCGATTCAAATCGGGGGTATTGAAGACCACTTGCATGCCCTAATAATGGCACCGCCAAAGTACTCACCTAGTGAGATAGCCCAATTTTTGAAAGGTGAATCTTCCAAATGGATTCACGAGGAGTTCTCTGATCTCAGTTTGTTTAGGTGGCAGGACGGGTTCTCTGCTTTTTCGGTCAGTAAATCTATCGTACCCAGAGTTGTCGAATACATACGAAACCAACGGCAGCATCATGAGGGCGTTTCATTTGAAGATGAATATCGGGAACTACTAAGGCTGCACGAAGTTGAGATTAAGGACGAACGCTACCTTATGGACTAAGCTTTCGACCGTCGCATCGCGACGGTCTGGAACTCTCACTGTTCCCGGGGGTTAAAACCCCCGGCTAAATTCT
Source organism: Pyrinomonadaceae bacterium (assembly GCA_013003215.1). Lineage (GTDB taxonomy): Bacteria > Acidobacteriota > Blastocatellia > Pyrinomonadales > Pyrinomonadaceae > Aridibacter. Next base: position 8,669 of record JABDKD010000169.1, on the reverse strand, counting down.
GCCTGTCCCTTCAGGACGGTCAAGGATTCGCGATCAATACGGGACTCAAAACCCCCGGCTACAGTCGTCCAGTCCCTTCGGGACGGTCAACAAAATCCGGAATCTTAAGACCTGGAGCTTGGATATTGATCAGAACCGTCGGCGTTAGCGGGCGAATTTCAACCGTCGCTGACGCGACGAAAACATTTGTTCGCATCTTTCCCCGGGGGCTGCGGCCTACGGCCTTACCCCCGGCTAAAATCATCCGGTCGCTACGCGACGGTTTAGGAATTCCGGAATATAAAACCTGAAACTTGAAACTTAGAACCTGGAGCTGCGTGATGATTCAAACACTAATGTCAGGTGTCGAGGTCGAGACGAGGATCCGGTAGCGAACGAAAAAAGCACAGAGAGTAAATACCCTCTGTGCCCGGCGAAAACTGGCTTAGCAGGACTACCGTCCCGCCGCCTTCTTTTTCCTTCGGCCATTCATTATGGCTTCGATTTCGTCAATCTCTTTAGGCACCTTTGTCGTGAGATTGCGGTTGCCGTCTTCGGTTACGAGGACGTCATCCTCGATCCGCACACCGACACCGCGGAATCGCGGCGGAGCTTTTTTGTCATTGGCGGGAACATAGATACCCGGTTCGACTGTTAGGACCATACCCGGAGCGAACGCCCTCGACTGCTTTGCTTTTTGATCGTCGAAATACCTGCCCGCATCGTGTACATCCATACCGATGTAATGTCCGACTCCATGCATGTAGTAGTCCATGTACTTCTTCTTCTTGATAAGGGTCTTGGTGGCGCCCTTTAGAAGTCCAAGCTTCTTCATGCCTTCCGTAAGTAATTCAATTGAAAGGTCCTGGCGTTGCTGAATAGTCGTGCCGGTAACCGTCGCATCGATACATGCTTTCTGAACATCGAGCACCACTTGATAGATGTCCTTTTGAGCCTTTGTGAACTTTCCGTTTACAGGGAATGTGCGGGTGATATCGGAAGCGTAACCCTTGTATTCAGCACCTGCATCGATGAGGATCATGTCGCCATTCTTCAGTTCCGCGTTGTTTTCATCATAGTGAAGGATCGTCGCATTGTCACCGCCACCTACGATGGAGTTATAAGCGACACCGGTCGCGCCCTTGTTCTTCATGTACCCTTCCATAAGCGCTTCTACCTGGGACTCGTTCATTCCCGGCTTTGTTCTTCTCATTGCCAGGATATGAGCCTCGGCAGCGATCTTTCCGGCGGTAGCCATGATCTCAACTTCCTCGTCGGTTTTGAACAAGCGCATCTCGTGGATAAGCAGTGTCGGATCAATGATCGTGTGCGGAGGATACGCGGTCTTGAGACGCCGTACCCGCTGTCCGGATAGATAGTTCAGAATCTTTTGATCAAGCGCTTTGTCGACACCAAACCTGTAATAGAGATTGTCGCAGCCGTCGAGGAGCTTAGCGAACATCTTGTCAAAACGATCCAGATTGTAAGCCTGCTGCACGCCATAGTTCTTCTTTGCGCCTTCAGTGCCCTGTCGTCGGCCGTACCAGGTTTCCATCTCAGGGTCCCGGGGCCGCACAAACATCGTGTACTTCGTACGCCGCCCCGGTGTGATTACCGCGATCGCGTCAGGCTCCGGGAAATCAGTAAGGTACAAGAAATCCGAATCCTGCCGAAACTTGAATTCGGTGTCGTAACTGCGGGTCTGTTCGTGTGCCGCGGGAATGATGGCAACAGAGTTCTTTCCAATCTGGTCAATAAACTTTTTTAACTGTGGTCGCATGAATCTCTCCTGTAGTGGTTTGGAGAATTCTAGCCTAAACAAATCGTTAGTTCCATGTTCCAAGTTCCAGGTTCCAAGTCCGCTCCCCATTTTAAGTCTGGCGAATCAAACTTGAAACTTAGAACTTGAAACCTGAAACTGTTTTTGTGGAACTTCGTGTTACAGAGATCTTTCGTTCGATACAAGGCGAATCTACTCACGCCGGCCGGCCATGTTCGTTTGTGCGCCTGACCGGTTGTCCGATGCGGTGTGTTTGGTGTGATTCGGAATACACATTTACGGGCGGGAAGAAGGTCGGGTTTGGAGAGATCTTCGATAAGCTTGAGGAATTCGGATGCAATCTTGTTGAGGTGACGGGCGGCGAGCCACTTGCTCAAAAGCATGTTTTTCCCTTTATTAGGGAGCTTTGTGATCGTGGATATGAAGTGCTCATCGAAACGGGAAACTTTGTTTCTACCGAAAAGATTGATCCGCGTGCGCAAGTAATTCTGGACGTGAAATGCCCCGCGTCGGGAGAATCCGAGCGGAACCACTGGCAAAATCTTCGGCGCCTGAATGAACGCGACGAAGTGAAATTTGTCGTTCAGGATCTGGAGGATTTGGAGTTTACCAAGAGGGTTATCGACGAATACGACTTGGAGAATCGGGCTTCAGCGCTGTTGGTGTCGCCGGTCCATAACACGCCGAATCTAAAGGAGATAGCCGAGGCGGTTTCCGGCTGCGGGTTGAAAATTAGGCTGAACCTGCAACTTCACAAGTTCATCTGGGGCGAGCACACCAGGGGAGTTTAGAGTTCAGAGATCAGAGTTCTGAGATCAGAGTTCAGAGATCAGAGATCAGAGTCTGGAGAACAAGGAGTCTACAGTACGGGGAGCGGTAGCGACCCGAATATCGATGGTGGATTGTGCTCCAAAAACCTCTAAGTATGCAGATGCCTCACAGGTCACAAACGCTCGATGCACGGCAATGGCCTAACGTATGACGACAAAGAGAGATAAATCGATTGTCCTGGTATCAGGCGGTATGGATTCGTGTGTGAGTGCTGCCATAGCTCTCAACGAGACAAAGCGGGCGGCATTCCTGCATGTCTCTTATGGACAAATTACAGAAGACAAAGAGAGGGTAGCCTTCAACGCAATCGCGGACCATTACGGAGTTACAGAACGCCTCGAGGTTTCGATCGAGTACCTTGCGAAGATCGGTGGTTCTTCATTAACTGATAACTCGATTCCGGTTTCCGATGCGGATCCGGACGCCGATGAGATTCCGAGCAGCTATGTACCGTTTCGAAACGCCAATATGCTCGCAATTGCTACCAGCTGGGCTGAAGTGATCGGGGCGACGAGGATATATATAGGAGCGGTAGCAGAGGACTCAAGCGGATATCCCGATTGCCGTCCGCAGTTTATTGACGCCTTCGAGAGAATGATCGAAGAAGGAACAAAACCGGGCACCGACATCAAACTTCTTGCCCCTTTGATCGATATGACCAAAGCGGAGATCGTCAAACGAGGGATCGAAATCGGCGCACCGCTTGAGCTCACCTGGTCATGCTACAGGAATGAAGACCGGGCTTGCGGAACTTGCGATTCGTGTGTGCTCCGGCTAAGAGGGTTTGAGAATGCCGGCGAAACTGATCCTATCGAATATGCGGAGCTTCCTTAGACTGGAAAAAAATCGAAACAAGATGAAGAAGAACGGTGTTATTTTGCACGGAAGTGCCCGCAGTAACGGCAACACGCGTATGATCGCGGATTTGGTTGCTCAGCAGAGCGGATTTGAACTCGTCGATCTTGTGAAACTCAAAATCGGTGCCTTTGATTATGATTTTAAGAACAGCGAGGACGATTACCTCCCCTTGATGCGTCGTGTTTCGGAAGAATTTGATTCACTGGTATTTGCGACTCCCATCTATTGGTATTCGATGAGCGGTTTGATGAAAGATTTTTTTGACCGGTTTACGGATCTTCTGCGGGTCGAAAAAGAAATCGGTCGCAAACTGAGTGGTAAGACGATGTCGTTGATCAGCTGTAGTTCGGGGCCGGAGCGCCCGGACTATTTCGCCGGACCCTTTGAAGCGACGGCGGGTTATCTTGGAATGCATTACGCGGGAGATCTCCATGGATGGATTGAAGGCGAAGTGATTCCTGAGACGGTCGCTCAGGCCGCCCGCGAATTCGCTGCGAGAATAAAAAATGCACTCCACAGGGATGAAGGGGATGAAAGGGATTGAAGATAAATGGTTTTAAGTGTCAGCCTAAAAATTGCATTAAAGCAAAAATATTGACGGTTCGGATTAGCTTTCAATAGAAGTAAGCAAATTGGCAAGGCGTCAACCTCGCGGGGTTCGTGAATTATTCTCAACCTTCAGTTTTCAGCCTTCAATCATCAATCCCATTTATCCGATTCATCCCTGTTGAGCCCCCAAAGGCTTCAGATCCTGCAAGGTTGTCGGCACCAACTCAGTGACCGTGGGGTGTATATGAACCGCGCGGGAAATCGTCTTATAGGTCCCACCCGCATACATTACATCGAGAATTGAGTGCACAACTTCATCGCCGTTGAGACCCAGTATGGCAGCGCCCAGAATCTCTTCCGAATCGGCATCAACCAGCACCTTAATGAAGCCGTCTGTGTCGCCCTTTTCTTTCGCACGCCCTACCTTTGTCATCGGGCGCTTTCCAATCAAAACGTTTCGTCCCGATTCCCTCGCCTGCTTTTCAGTCATTCCAATCCTTCCAAGCGGCGGGTCAACGTAAAGTGCGTAACACATGATCCTATCCGTAACCCTTCTTGGGTCATCATCAAGCAGGTTTCCGGCAACGATCTCAAAATCGTTGTAAGCGGTGTGGGTAAACGCACCGCGGCCGTTTACATCGCCGAGTGCCCATATACCTTCGACATTTGTTCGAAGCTGGTCATCGACCTGTATGTATCCTCTTTCGTTAACTTTGACGCCGGTGTGTTCCAACCCAAGATCATGCGTGTTCGGCGTCCTGCCGACCGCGAGAAACAAATGACTCCCCTCGATCTTGGGTTCACCGTTCTCACAATCGACACCCACCACGACCTTGTTTCCTTTCTTCCCGGTCGTGATGCACTCTGCGTTAAGCCTTACGTTAATACCCTCCCTTTCGAGCACTTCCAAGACCACAGCAGAAACATCTTCATCTTCTCTCGCGATCAATCGCGAAGACTTTTCGACAACGGTAACCTCACTTCCGAACCTCCGGTACATCTGGGCAAACTCGAGACCGATATAACTGCCGCCAATAATAATCAGGTGCTCCGGGACAAAATCCACGTCCATCATCGAGGAATTGGTCAGGTATTGGACCTCGTCAAGTCCCGGCATATCCGGAATGAATGCCCTACCGCCCACGTTAATAAAAATCTTGTCAGCTTCCAGTTCTTCTCCATTGACTTCGATTGTCTTTGTTCCGGTGAATCGAGCGTGCCCTTCGATCGCTGTGACATTATCCAGGTTCTTAAGCCAATGCTCCACGCTCGAATTCGATGCGCCGGAGACCTCGTCCTTACGCGCCTTGACCCGCTTCATGTCGACCTCTATATGTCCGGTCGAGAAACCGTACTCATCTCCGCGACGAGCCATGTGGATCGCCCGCGCACTTGCGACAAGTGTCTTGGTCGGAATACATCCGGTGTTTACACACGTGCCGCCAAAAAGCTTCCTTTCAATTACGGCAACTTTCATCCCGCTTTCGGCAAGCCGGTTTGTGAGTGAAGGCCCGGCCTGTCCGGTGCCTATTACAATCGCGTCAAACTTATTAGCCATTTTGATCCTTTATTGTTTCGAGTCTGTATGCAATTCGGTAGAGTTACTCTTGATACCTGTTTTTTAATTCATTCTACGCAGTCGGATAACTTGAAAACGCGCCTCCCTCAGAATAACCCTTTTTAACGGGTAAAAATTCCCTGTCGGAATCTGTTTCTTATTCATAGTGTAAACCTCAGCGTGAACGTGATGAGAACCTTTGGCGCACTATTCCCGTACATATTGGAACAAATCCCGGTCAGAAAGTAATAGGTAGTAAAACAGACAATCAGGAGACAGTTATGAACTTTTCTTTGAAACGGGCTCTTTCTCTAGTAGTTATAGCCGTATTTGGTGTGTTTTCGGTCATCGTGTTTCTCGGAAGCGGCGGAGACTTCAAGACGTCCGCTCAGGAAGCGGACCCTGCCCCGAACGCAACACCGGAACCTAAATTTGATCAAAAGGCTGCGATCGCCGCATTGAGGGAAAAGATCAAAGGAAAGGAAAAACTGCCAGCAGGTGAAGTCTATAAGAACGTTCAGAATTTTGCCCAAATGCCCGCAGGGAGACTGCTCGCAGTGATGGAATTTGGCTACTCGCGCTCTCTAGGCGTTGACTGCACCCACTGTCATGTAGAAGGAAGATGGGCATCTGAAGCGAAACCTCAAAAACAAACGGCGCGCGAAATGCACAAGATGGTTGCCAGGATCAATGGCGAACTACTGCCCGGAATAAAGGCGTTTGAAGGCCGGGAGGGGAGAAACAGGGCAGTTGTGAACTGCACGACATGTCACCGAGGCCAGGTGATTCCCGCTACGAACCTCGGCAAATAGAGTGTTTTCAAACACATAGGATCATAGAATCATAAGAGACGAAGAATTCCGTAGGAAAACACCTCTATGATCCTATGTGTTGATCCTTAGTTTTTGCCACACAGACACAGAGAAATTCGTTCGCCGTTTAATAAGAATCCCTTAACTTATTTTTGAACGCAAAGTTCGCGAAGCACGCAGAAGGATTGATTATTGATTCTAATTTCGCTTGGATTGTTTCTACTATTCCATCTTTTCATTTTGTTTTTTCTTGCGTTCTTTGCGATCTTAGCGCCCCTGTCGTTGAAAGAGTTAGAAAAACCGCGTGTATAATTGGGAAAAACTCAAGAGGAGAGAGCTCATGAAACGTAGGGAATGGCTTAAGAAGTTTGGCGGTGCAGGCGCTCTGTTTTTGGCGGCACCCGAAATGTTTGCTTGCCAAAAAAGCGTCACTGGTAACGAAATCGCACGGCGCACGGGCAGCGGTGTCGTATCGAAAGTAGCCTTCGTGAAAACTTCGAATCGTGCCGAAGGAGTGAAGCGCGCGATCGAGTTGCTTAACTTCAAGGACGAGTTTAAGGAGAAGAATGTTTTTCTCAAACCCAACTACAACAGCTCTGATCCAACTCCCGGTTCAACACACAATGATGTCCTACGGACCGTGATCGATGAGCTCCGGGATCTAAAGTCCGGCCCTATGACAATTGGCGACCGAAGCGGAATGGGAGACACACAGGCTGTACTTGAAGCCCTGGACGTGAACTATCTCGCAAAGGATGCGAAAGCCAAAACGGTCGTATTTGACGACCTTAAAGAAGAAGACTGGCAGGCCTTTCATTCAAAGGGAAGTCTCTGGGAGAAAGGTTTCGCGATCCCAAAGACCGTTTTGGCGGCCGACCGTATAGTGAATCTTTGTTGTCTCAAGACTCACCGATATGGCGGTCACTTCACTCTCTCGCTCAAGAACTCGGTAGGACTCGCTGCGAAACGGGTTCCAAACAATGATTACAACTTCATGAGGGAACTCCATTCCTCTTCAAATCAGCGGCGGATGATAGCGGAAATCAATACGGCCTATAAGCCCGCGCTTGTTGTTATGGACGGAGTCGAGGCGTTTACCGATGGCGGTCCTGCGAAGGGTAAGAAGGTTAGGTCAGAGGTAATGATTGCGGGAACGGACCGGGTGGCGATTGATGCGATAGGTGTTGCGCTGCTGCGGCACTTTGGTACGACGTCCGCCGTAGAGAAAGGCAAGGTGTTTGAGCAGGAACAGCTGGCGCAAGCGGTTAAGCTCGGTCTCGGTGCCGGAAGTGTAGATCAAATCGAGTTCCTTACTGACGGCAAGGAAAGTGCTGAGTATGTGAACAAGATCAAGCCCCTGATGATTTAGGTTTTAGCCACAGGGACTTTGCGGGAGATTGATGATTGACGAAAGACATTTTGGATTGGTAGGCCTTGTTTTCAGTTTTCAGTTCTTAGTTCTCAGTCTTCCTCAGTGTCTCTGTGGCAAGAAATAGCTGACCGCTAATAGGAGAAGAAAATGCGAATAGTCGTTTCATTACTTTTTATTGTCAGCACAAGCGTGGTCGTTGCGGCGCAGTCCATTCCCTTTAACTCGGACTCGGACCGCTGGGATATCAAGGCTCGGGAAAGCAAAATAACCAACTATCTCGGACGTGACTCCCTGATGCTGAAAGGCGGTCAGGCAATCGTCAAAGATTCGGACTTTGAGGATGGCACGATCGAGTTTGATATCGCCTTTTCCGGGGCACGCGGTTTTATGGGCGGCGCGTGGCGTTGGCAGGACGCCGGTAATTACGAAGACTTCTATATGCGCCCGCATCAGTCGGGCCTCCCCGATGCGAACCAGTATCAACCTGTGTTTAATGGAGTCGCGAGTTGGCAGCTCTACCATGGTGCTGACTACGGAACTGCGATCAAGTATGACGTCAACAAATGGATGCCGGTCAAGATAGTCGTTTCCGGGGCAAGTGCCGAGATTTACATAAAGGACCTGAAGAAGCCGCTGCTTTTTGTTAACGAGCTAAAACACGGCAAGAAATCGGGCAAGGTCGGACTCATCGCCAGCAATTTCGCACCCGCTTATTTTTCAAACTTCCGATATTCAAAAGGAATGCCAAAGCTTCTTGGCAAGCCAAAGGTTTACGAAGCCGAAGCTCCGGGTACCGTAACGATTTGGAATATTTCAAAACCTTTCGAATTTAAAGAAATCGAAGGAATGAAAGATCTGCCGGCCTATGTTGAAAAGGTCTATGATCTTGAAAAAATGCCGGTCGAGATCGGGGGCTTTGTAAACATCGCT
>JABDKD010000160.1 GCA_013003215.1 Pyrinomonadaceae bacterium | reverse complement strand
GTTGATATTGAGATGGCAGGTGAATGGATCGCCCAGATCAGTTATGAAGGTAAGGATGCGGGCAAAACAACAATTAAAATGACTGCTTATTAAAAAGGAGTTTGGAAGCAGGAAAGTCGAGTCTAATTCTTTATTGGTTTTAATGGATTTGGTCTTTCTTGCTTCTTTCAAATAATCATTTTAATTGGTAATTAATTTCTAAATCGGAGAAGGACTATGATTCATCGAATAATTGAATGGTCGCTAAATAATCGAGTGATTGTTATTGCTCTGTTTCTTGGCATTGGAGGATTCGGATATTGGGCGCTGTTACACACGCCGATTGATGCAATTCCTGACGTCTCGGAGAATCAGGTCATCGTGTTCACAGACTGGGCTGGCCGGTCGCCTCAAGAAGTCGAGGACCAGATCACGTATCCGCTCGTTACGAATTTGCAGGGGTTGCCAGGCGTTAAGATCGTCCGCGCGAATTCGGCGTTCAGTTTCTCAATGATCAACATCATCTTCGAGGATAACGTCGAACTCTATTGGGCGAGAACACGAATTCTGGAACGGCTCAATGTGGTTCAATCACAACTTCCTGAAGGTGTAACACCAACGCTGGGGCCGGATGCAACCGGCGTTGGACAAGTTTTTTGGTACACCCTGGAAAGCGACAAATACAACCTCAAAGAGCTGAGGACGATGCAGGATTGGTTTGTTCGCTACCAGTTGAATTCGGTAGTCGGTGTAGCAGAAGTCGCCTCAGTGGGCGGACACGTCCAGCAATACCAAATTGATGTCGACCCAAATGAGCTTCGTGGCTACGGGATGCCTGTTTCAAAGGTCATCGAAGCCGTTAAGAAGTCCAATACCAATGTCGGCGGTAACGTCGTAGAGCAATCGGGGCAATGGGCGATCGTCCGTGGAATCGGCTTAATCGAATCAATTGCAGATGTTGAGAACATTGTAATCGGCTCATCAAACGGAACACCGATTTATGTAAAGAACGTAGCCGAAGTAAAAATTGGTGATGCGTTCCGCGTAGGCGCTCTGGACAAGAACGGAAAGGAAGCCGTTGGCGGCGTTGTAATTGCCCGATACGGAGTCAACACCCTAGAAGTGATTGACGCGGCAAAGCGGAAGATCAAGGAAATAGAGGTCGGTTTACCGGAGGGGGTCACGATTGTTCCTTTTTACGACCGTACGCAGCTCATCAATCGAGCGACTGACACCCTGAAATGGACCCTTATTGAAGAGCTATTACTTGTAACGATTGTAATGGTTGTCTTTCTTGCCCATTTTCGCTCTGTCCTTATCGTCACAATTCCGCTTCCACTCGCGGTTCTGATGTCATTCTCGTTCATGTATTTCATGGGCATCACCTCAAACATAATGTCATTGGCCGGGATTGCTATTGCAATCGGTGTCTTGGTTGATGCTGGAATCGTGGTGACGGAGAACGCGTTTCGGTTTATTGAAAAGAATAATATCGACCCAAAAGACAAAAAAGCAGTCTGGAATTCTGTGCTTGAATCCACGAAATTGGTAGGCCGCCCTGTCTTCTTTTCGATGGCAATAATAATTCTTGCATTCATACCGGTGTTCGCGCTTGAGGGTCGGGAAGGGAAACTATTTCATCCGCTCGCCTTTACCAAGACCTTTGCGATGATTGGTTCCACCATAATCGCTGTCTCTCTGGTGCCAGTCCTGTGTACCTTTCTGCTCGGAGGCAAAATGCGCTCGGAACGTTCGAATCCATTGATGCGCATTCTTCAAAAACTGTACGAGCCTGCATTGCTGTTTGCACTAAGAAATCGAGTGATAGCCGTCTCGATCGCGCTCACGCTATTCCTTGGTGCAGTCTATGCAGGATCGACCATCGGTTCTGAGTTTATGCCGAATCTCAACGAGGGAGATTTGATGTATATGCCTGTCACGGATCCTGCGATTTCAATGAACGAGGCATTGAAGATCCTGCAACAAGAGGATCGAATCATTAAGTCCTTCCCTGAAGTCGAATGGGCCGTAGGTAAGGTTGGTAGAGCTGACACGTCGACCGATCCGGCACCGGTAAGCATGAACGAAACAATCATTCATTTGAAACCAAAAAGTGAATGGAGGCCTGGAGTAACGCGCGAGTCTCTGATCGTTGAAATGGACAATGCGTTGAAGCTGCCCGGTGTTACGAATATATGGACACAGCCGATCATTGGGCGTATTGAGATGCTCGCGACAGGTATTCGTACGGAAATCGGGATAAAGATATTCGGTGACGATCTGGAGACCCTGGAGAAGCTTTCGAACGAGGTTGCGGATGCGGTCAAAGAAGTCCCGGGCGCGGCAGATATTTACCCAGAGAAGGTTATAGGTACACCTTACCTTGATATTGACATTAACCGACGGGCGGCGGCCCGGTACGGCATTGACGTCAACATGATCAATGAGGCTATTGAAAAAGGCATCGGTGAAACGAATCTCTCAATAACAATCGAGGGCCGTGAGCGTTTTCCAATACGAGTTCGATATGCTCCTGAATTCCGGGACAGCGTTGAAAACATAGGTCAAATTCCGTTGGTTTTGCCGGGAGGGATGTCGATCCCTTTATCACAGGTTGCGGAAATCCGGAGCGTCTCAGGCGCCTCAATGATAGCTAGCGAAAATGGACTTCTGAAGGGCACGGTGCTGCTCAATGTTCGTGGGCGGGACTTAGGTTCATTTGTCGCCGAAGCTGATCAGGTTGTAAAGCAGAAGGTAAAGATGCCAGGTGGTTACTTTATAACTTGGAGCGGCCAGTTTGAGAATCAGCAACGTGCCAAACAAAGGCTCCTATTGGTAATACCTCTGGTATTGGTCGTCATCTTTGGCTTGCTCTATATAACGTATAACTCGGCTGTTGAGGCGGCCCATGTCTTGCTTGCGGTACCTTTCGCTTTGACCGGCGGAGTCTATTTGCAATGGCTGCTAGGTTACAACTTTTCAGTCGCAGTTTGGGTTGGATTTATAGCGCTTTTCGGAACCGCTGTCCAGACGGGTGTAGTTATGGTCATTTACCTTGAGGAGGCGGTCCAAAAGAAAAAGGAGGAACTTGGTTTTCTCGATAAGAAGGCTCTACTCGATGCTGTCATTGAGGGTGCTTTGTTACGCCTGCGGCCAAAAGTAATGACTGTTACAACGGTTGTCGCCGGGTTGTTGCCAATAATGTGGAGCACCTCAACGGGAGCGGAAGTGATGAAGCCTCTAGCTACTCCCGTCTTAGGTGGAATGGTCTCTAGCCTTCTTCACGTTCTGATAATAACGCCGGTAATCTTTTACTGGATTCAGGAAAAGCGACTGGTCAGGAGTAGTGAGCTTCAAGTCACGAGCGAAAGCGAAAACGAGGACGTCAAATAAGTATGATTTCGAACCGAACTAGTTTCATTTTCATTCTTTTGGGCGTATTTCTGTCATTGCAACTAGCTGTGTTTGCACAAATTCCAGCCCCATCTCCCAATTCAGCTGCGCTTTATACGGATCAGACAAACGGTATGACCTCCGATGAAGCGGTTAGATCGGCACTTAAGAACAACGATGGGTTTTTGGCATTGCTTAAGGAGGCGGAAGCCGCAGAAAGAATGGTCGATCAGGCTGATCAAAGAGCAAGAATTAATGTTGGAGCAAATGGTTTGCAGCAGACATTCGGTAAGAGCCACCGCTACACGATTCAAGCCTCCATGCCGCTTGAACTAGGTGGCCGACGGAAGGCAAGGGTCTTAGTCGCGGAACGAGAAGCGATTATCAAACGCAAGAGAGTCGAACAGGGTGAATCGGAAATTGCGACTCAGGTGCGTCGCAAGTTTGGCGAAACGTTGGCGAAGATTTCGAGCCTAATTCTTACTGACGAGATGCTTGCTGTCACCCTAGAAAGCTATCGACTAGTTCAGGGCCGAGTCAGGGAAGGAAAAACCGCACCGCTCGAAGAAAGTATGTGGCTTGTTGAAGTTAACCGCCTGCGTTCAGTGCGTGAGGTTGATAACAGCAATGTGCAGATCGCTTTGCTTGACCTAAAGAGCGTGATCGGAATACCTCCCGAAACACCTCTGAAGCTAAGAGGTGATTTGAACGGTTCTTTGACAAACTTCCCGACTCTTGCAGAACTGACGAATCAGGCATTGAAAACAAGACCTGATCTGCTTCTGCTTCGGGCTATGGAGAACCTCGCGGATGCCAAAATTGAGAAAGCCAAGAAAGATGGAAAGTTCGATGCGACCGCCACTTTGGGCTACCAGCGGCTTCGCATTAGTGACTCTGTCCAATTCAATTACGTGGTATTCGGAATGAATTTCACATTGCCATACCGAAACAACAGTCGCGATGCTATTGAAGCGAACGTCTTGGACAAACAGGCTACGGAAAAGCGGCGCCTGTTTGGAGAACTCGTAGTTCGTCAGGAAGTGGCCAAAGCCCTCACCCACTATACTTCGGCGGTTAGGGCTAAGGAGATTATCCGTCTAGGTGTCGTCGAACAAGCGGAGAGCAATTTGGAGGTTGTTCGCAAAACCTATGAATTCGGTTCGAGTTCGCTACTCGAGTATCTAGCCGAACAACGTAAGTATATCGAATTTAAGAACAGCCTAATTAATGCTGAATTAGCAGTGTATCTGGCAAAAATCGAGGTTCAAAGGGCGATTTTCGCTCCCGAATTGATTACAAAATGAATAACCAAGAAGAAAAATCACGCAAATCTGAGTCTGGGGAAAATAAGGCTTCCAAAGAGTCAAACGAAGAGGTTAGGTCTGGCGATGATTTAGCAACCGAAGTTGAAGTGGAAGTTTCGGAGATGGCTAATCCACAGGTGAGTCAATGGGGTTTAACCCGTAAGCGTGTTGCCATTGCAATAGCCGGCATCTTGCTGATAAGCGTTACAGGATTCGGAATCTGGTATCTATTATTTCGAGGTGAACAAGGTGCAGCCGTACCTGCGCCGCAGACAGTTTCTTTCGGTAAAGAAGACAAATCGAGTGATTCGCTTCCTGCGGGTGAGCAAAAATTGACACTCACGGATGCACAAGTGAAGTCTATGAAAATAGAGATTGTCGAAGTTGGTGAATCGCTCGAAGCAGTCGCGGCGAGTGAAGCTACGACGGGTGTTGTAAAAGCCAATGAGTACGAAGAAACACCTGTTATCTCATTGGTGGGTGGAGTTGTGCGACGGATAAATGCCGACCTGGGTCAGTTTGTCCGTCGTGGGCAGACAATAGCAGTTGTTTCAAGTGAAGAATTGGCGACCGCTCAATCTCGCCATCTCACATTAAAGGCAGAATTGAACGAATCACAGAAGCGGTACAAGAGGGCGTTGAGTCTCTCGGATGTTTCGGAGGAGAGCCGGAATGAGCTGGACAGAACTACCGCGAATCTGCGAGCTATGCAGGCGCGTCTGGCAGAAGCGAAAAGTAACTATACAAGATCGAAAAAACTTGTTGAGATTGGTGCGATCAGTCAACGGGAATTTGAGAAAGTCTCAACAACTCTTGAGGTATCTGAAGCTAACGTTCGCGAGGCCAAAAACCGTCTTGAAAGGGCGCAAAGACTCTTGCGCATCAATCCTGCGAGAAAAAATGAGCTTGACCAATTCTTAACGAGAGTACGGAAGATGCAGGCGGATTTGGCTTCTTCGCGAGAGAGGCTTCTCGTACTTGGGCTATCGCCGCGGCGCGTAGACTCGTTAAAGTCTCCCGGACAAGTCAATGCAGATCTGCCGATAGTCTCGCCGGTAACCGGTTCGGTTACTGAACGCATGGTAAACCAAGGCGAAATCATTTCGAAGAATGGATCGATTGTAGAGGTCACCGACCTTTCAACCGTTTGGGTAATCGGACAAGTGTTTGAACGAGACCTAGGCAAATTGAGGGTCGGAAGCGGGGCAAGCGTCACCACGGATGCCTTTCCGGGACAACTCTTTCGCGGGAACATTTCATATATTGACCCGAATCTCGATCCGGAAACACGCACGGCCCAAGTGAGAGTCGAATTGCCTAGCCCGAACCAAAAGTTAAAACTCGGGATGTATGTGAATGTCGCGTTTTCAGTTCTTGGGGGTTCTGAGAAAACTTCGCCAATTGTGCCGAAACCAGCCGTCCAAACGATAGGCAATCAGAAAATAGTTTTTGAAGCAACGGATGATCCGAAGACATTTATTTTACGGCCATTAAGGCTGGCTCAAGAAAAAGATAATAAGTATCCCGTGATCGAAGGAATCTTTGTCGGCGACAAAGTCGTAACCGAAGGAAGTTTCTTGCTCAGGGCGGAATGGTTGAAAACCAACCCCGCTCAATTCTGATTCAGCCTGAGGCGGATTTGAAAAGGCAGGTCATATATAGAAATCTCCTGTTATTAGGGGTTTATATGGGGTACCGATCCCAATCTATGTGTCGGAATCGGCAGGCACGGCCAATTAATGATTGCTCTCGAAAGAGCCGTTAACTCGTGCAGAATGCAAGAAGTCGGATTAGTGATGCAACCAGCGACCGAAAACATGGAAATCAATTTCGAAGGGGGCTCTGTGAGTAGCGCGAAAGCAAAAGCCCAACAGTGGGTTGGTACGGAAGCACCCGTTGCGGGGTTAAAACTGGTAGATGCAGTCTGTTGCCTTTGTGAAGAGCAGGATTCAGCACAAATCGCCACAGGTGAGGACTTTGAATACAGAACGAGCGAAGACAGCTTTGGAGTTTCCGAATGTCGCCGCTGTGGACTCGTCTTCCTGAATCCGCGTCCAGATATCACCGAGTTCAATAGGATTTACCCTTCTAACTATCACGCTTTCGAGTTTTCACAAGAAGAGTTTGGACTAGTTTACAGGGTACGTCGAAGGCTTGAGGCGAATCGGCTGCTGTCCTGGTGTAAGTCTCTCGACGACAACGCGCGTATCCTTGACGTCGGCTGCGGAGATGGCTTCCATCTGAAACTACTTCGTGATTTTGGTAATAAGTCTTGGAAGCTTGAAGGCATTGATCTAGATGAAAGGGCGGTTGCAATTGGGCGAAAAAAGGGATTGAAGCTTCATCTCGGTTCAATCGAAAACTCTGATCTCTCAACTAATAGTTTTGATCTTGTGATTCTGATTCAAACGCTGGAGCACGTCGCTGAACCCCTTAAATTGGTGAAACAGATACGGGATCTTTTGAGGCCGGGCGGTCGCCTGATAATCGTGACGGACAATACCGGTTCTTTGGATTTCTCGATCTTCAAAAAGCGGCATTGGGGAGGTTATCATTTTCCCCGACATTGGTCTCTCTTTAATCGTTCGACTCTCAGAAAACTCGCAACAGTCTCAGATTTAGATGTTGAAAAGCTAACCACTCAAGTGAGTCCCGTAAATTGGACATATTCCGTCCGCAATCTACTCGTTGACCATAGTGCCCCAAATTGGCTGGTAAATCTCTTCAGCCTGCGATCTACAGCATCGCTTACGTTTTTTACAGCTTTTGACATGATTCATCGGTTGTTTGGCAGAGGTGCACTTTTGAACGCGGTTCTAAGAAGGCCCGATGCCAGAACGCAAACATCAAAACTACCTGTATGAAGAACATTTCGAAAAACAAGCCTGTAGTAATCATCGGCGGAGGTTTGGCCGGTTTGTCTGCAGCGAACTATTTGAACGAAAAGGGCGTACCGTTCCTACTTTTCGAGGCCGGAGAACAACTTGCGGGACTCGCGCAGAGTTTCCACGATAAGGACGGTTTCACATACGATTTCGGCGCGCATTTTGTAACTAACCGCCTAGCCGATGCGATAGGTGTCGGCGATAAATGCAAAGATGTCCCGCGTTATGGAGAATCGGTTTGGCTAAGTAAGCGTTCCTATAGTTATCCCTTCGGGCTAATGCTCCGTCCGAGTTTCACACTTAGTGCTCTCAAATCAAAGATCAAGCCGGCTTCGAACGGTAACGGAACAAGATCTGCTGCTGACTGGTTTCGATCAAGCTATGGCGAAAAGCTTGCGGATGAGATAGCCATTCCTCTGACTGAAGCATGGTCCGGGGCGGCCGGCGAAGAGCTTTCCTCAGCCGTTGGCGACAGTATACCTGGGAGTATCGCCCATACATTGTATTTGAAACTGGCAAGCCGTTGGACCGGACGTGCAGTCTCGTGTGGATATAGCCGCGAAAAACCGGAGAATCCCGGTGTCTGGCATGTATATCCGGACGGCGGCGTGGGAGTTTTGTGTCAGAAACTTGCGGAGAACATATCAGACTCGATTCGACTGAATTCGCGAGTTGAAGAAATACTCGTTGAGAATGATCAAGTCACTGGTGTTATCGTCGGCGGCGAGAGGTTCGACGCTGGCGCAGTCATAAGCACGGCGCCTGCCCATATTCTCGCGAAATTGGTCAAGGGCACCGACAAGCTGGATTATCTTTCGAAGTTCCGTTACCGACCGATGACTTTCGTAAACATGCGTTTCGAAGGCCGCGGACTACTTCCCGATGTGGTGGTTTGGACACCCGAAGACGAATATCCGTTTTTCAGGCTCACTGAAACGGCCGTTTCTATGCCCTGGCTTGCACCGGAAGGCAAGACCGTGATCACTGTCGATATCGGCTGCGAAATAGGTGATGAGATTTGGGATATGGAGAATGATGCTCTCGGCACGGTTTGTCTAGAAAAACTCCTGCCCTTGATTCCTGACGCCAAAGAACGCTTTCTTGGCTGCAAGGTGTTGAGAACACCTCTTGCCTATCCGATTTTTCTCAAGGAATACGAGGCAGATCGGAAGAGATTCGAGAACGGCACGGGCGTAGACGGGCTTTTCAGCATCGGTAGAAACGGAGAATTCCGGCACATCTTTATGGAAGACGCATATTGGCGTACGAGGAACAAAGTGGATCAGATGTTGAAAGCTGATGGCTAGGTTTTCATTTTAGGCTACTCCCATGTAAGTGGTACCAAAGATGTCTTCAAACAAAGAACTCAACATGATGCTGCAAGGTTTGCTCGTCTGGACTGTCTTAGGGGTATTCGTTTTGTTCACGTGGTGCCTGTTCTATGTACTTGCCTGCCGATTCTTGTTTAGTTCGTCAGAATTGTTCTCGTTTGGATCATTTGTTTCCGCGATTATTGCCACCGCTCTAGTCGCACTGCTCTCTTTTGGTATCAAAAGAAGACTGTCCGCACGATGAATCTCCTAGGGTCGGTGACCGTCGTCACAACTCAACTACCGAATTTCTTATACCTACCTGTGGATAACTTTTTGTTGTTAAACAGTCAGTCTTGACAGACAAGTCCACTGTTGGGACCCGGGTCCAAAGTGACAAGACAAAATACTCCTCCATTTTAAAGTGGATTTGGATCCAAACTCCCTTTCAGATAGATCAATGCCCTTGGTGCCCGTCCGTTTGAACGCCCACCTCCCATGGAGAAATTATCAGTCTATTAATCCTCTAGAAGTAGTTGCTACGATTTAAGTATCAACAGACATTAACAAAAAAGAATGCCATCGAATTTCAAAAACGGAATTCGAGGCGCTCGAAAGAGGACAGGGTTAACCCTCGATCAAGTGGCGTTGCTGCTTGGCTACAAAACCACGTATTCAGTTTCAAAGTTTGAAACTGGGACAAGACACCCGCCGATTTCGACCGCGCTCGATTTCGAAATCATCTACCACACACCCGTTAGGCTTCTGTTCGAAGATCTCTATTTGGAGCGTAGAAAACATCTGAGAAACAGATGGATATCTAAAACGGAATCCTTACCATCTTCTCATTGGTTTCCTAAAGGGAAGGCTGCACTGAGACAGTCCGAATTCTGTTTCTTCGGTGAGAAACTGCTGCAAGATGAACTCTCATTACTTGAAAAGGAAACAGTAAGAAAACACGCGCTCGATTTAGTGAATGCATCCGCGGGTCTTGGTCAATCACCGCCTTGGACTCTGACGTAACAAGTATCGGCTTAAACTAGCCGGATTCTCTTCAAAATCATTAACACCTCACAAACATGAAACCAAAATCAAATGAAATCATCCTGGGAATTGACCCGGGATCCCGCCACATTGGATTCGCGGTGTTTCGT
>JABDKD010000143.1 GCA_013003215.1 Pyrinomonadaceae bacterium | reverse complement strand
TTGGTTGACTGCGCCCAAAGTTCCTTCAGTTCTATCTCTAGCCGACCCGTAATGCCAACTGTTCTTGCTGCTTCGGTTTTGGTGTTGGTTTGAGGTATACGAATTACCGCAGCTCCAAAATCCACGTCCTCCCAGCGCATCTTAAAGATCTCTCCTCTCCTCATTGCGGTATCGAGGGCACAAATCAGTACTGGCCCTAAGTGTTTCCTACGGCCCGTGCAAACAGATAAAAGCCGTTCCTCTTCATCTGCTGTCAGAATTCGATCTCGCTGTGTTTCGCTCGACGCAGAAATCAGACCCTTGGTCCTATTAAAGGGATTGTTCGCGAGGTATCCTTGCCGGACAGCAAAATTGAGAATGGCCCGGAGATAAGCCAGCTCGCGGTGAACGCTCGCCAACGAGCGCTCCTTGCCATGTTTTGTTACCGTCTGCAGCCTTTCACGTTTGAATTGCTCAATATCTCCAGGTTTGATCGAGCGTAGCCGTTTGGCTCCGAAGTGTTGTCGGGCTATTTCGACCATGATCCGTACCGTCTTATAGGACTTTAGTCCTTCGACAAGTACACCGTTTCTTAGAACCGGCGGAACGGCACAAGTTTTTGCATACTCGTCGGCCACCTGTTTAAAAGTAATCCGATCAGACTGGAGCATGCCTTCGCCGTGCAAGGCCAGTTCCCTACGCATCGCCTCGACGACACTTCTGGCCTTTCGCTTATCTGTTATGCGTTTGTATTTGTCTCTTGGCTTGCCCAGGTCATCTTTGTATTGAAGGCGCGCGTAAAGGCTCCCGTTTTTTTCCACCCAATACCTCGGTTGAGATTTACGTTTCGTATTCTTCTGCGAATCACTCATATGAGCTCTTTCCCTATTTTCCCTTCATATTTCCCTATCGCTCACATGATAATTCGTGATACCTAGTGAAATCAAACGGAGACGAATGATCTGCTAAACGTTATAAGTAACAGTGTTATTAAGGGGTAGGTGGTCTCTGAAGATCTGCAGAGAATCCGCATGTTAAAGACATCCGTTGACTACGAATCAAGAGGTCATAGGTTCGAATCCTGTCGGGTGCGCCATTAAGATCAATAACTTAGGGCGACTCATCGAGTCGCCCTATTTCTCTAGTTGGCGGTTGGGAGTTTGTAGCTGAAAGCAGGTAGTTGTTATTCATCGTAGATGACAACAAATTGTAGTCAATACTGTTTTTTATGGACAAGCGATCAAGCATCAAATCAGTTCCATTTAAGGGCGACAGATCTGTCGCTTTCTACGCTAGCTCGAATGATCTGTCGAATCGAATTATCACAGGTCTTCATCAACATTGTATTGTTTTGGGTCTGTAACTCCGCGGCCTGACACCGCTCGCTGCAAGAACACCATTGAACTGCCGTTCAACAGCCAACTCTTAACTGAGTGATTTATACTTAATAATTCGAAGCTTTTTTTGAAGGAGAGCATTATGAGAGCGACACTACCCTTTCTCGCGTTAGTCTTTGGTCTTTTTACTTTCTTCAGTTCCGTATCGGCTCAGCAAATGTCGACAAACCCGCCGGTCGAAATCAAGAACAATTCGGGTGAACGCAGAAAGATCTGTATGCACAAGCCGAAGAAAGTTACCCTTTTCGCCATAGGATGCGTTGAACTCAACAGCGGTGAGAGCATTTATTGGAACCGGAAGGGTGTATTCACGCCTTTCAAGGTGAAGATATACAAAGTCAGAAAGGTGATCGACAAGTATCTTTACGCGCGCGACCTCCCCGCGGACACCGGGAAGATCATCATTGGAACCGGCGGGAGATTTGGCTTTAGTCGTTTTAAGAACATCAGGTCCAAGTACACGCTGCGTGTCTGCAACAACAGGTTTGAAGACCGCGTTTATTTCGCGCTGGGGTATGAAACTAACTATGGAACGTGGACCGAGGGTTGGTGGAACGTTGCAAAGGGTGAATGTAAGAACATTGCGGTCAGCAAACGTTTGAAAGAGAAATGGAATATCCCCTTCGGCACCTTCCCGCGAACCTTTTACTATGCGAGAACCTACGGTGAAAACCCGCTCTATTGGACCGGAGGTGATGGCGACAGCAAGCTCTGCATAAACACAAAGAAGGCGTTTGGGAAATCGCAGTTCTTGCCTGACGGCACGGGTGTCAAGAAGCTTCTACCTTGTGAGGCGGAAGCGGACAAGCTTGTAGCATTCAGGCGACTTAAGGACCCGAGCATCAAAAAGGAAATGTTTTACCTTACGTTTTGATTGTAATTGTTAGTTGGTAATGAAGATATGAATTAGAAGCTACGGTTTCTACCATCACGCAAGGAAGCTTCCGGACGAGGCGAATCTGTAACCATTGATTTTGTTCTTGTTCGGTCTTCCTTGTCGTTCGTTGGATAGTTAGAAGAAATCCTTGCGAATCAAGAGGTTAAAAGGGCACGTACGTGCTCAGGTGCGCTACTAAAATCGAAAAAGTCAGAAGCCTTCAAGCTTCCTTGAATTGCGCAATCCCCTACAAATGAAATATATGCATCTCATTTCGCTGTTGCGATATTCCGAATCTCATCATCCAGTCCCGTCATTTCCCAGCGCGCCAGCGAAATCGGTATGCTGTCGGTCTTATTGAGTCGATCGAAAAAATTCTTAAGCTGAAACTTTTCGCCTCGCTCTTCCGACAGTTTGGCATAGTCCGCCAAAGTGCGTTCGAGTAGATATTTGCCCGTAATGTAGCTGGTGCCATACCCCGGTTGGCGAAGATACAGATGCTGCTCGAAAATCAGAAGTTCCTTTTCTGTCTTCATCCATCCACGCGGCGTCCAATCCATGTGGATGCCTCCGGCCTCCTTCATGGTCATCTCGTTCGCGTGCGCATAAAGCGAGCCAAGTCCGCGCGCCGCCCGTTGCGCAATCAAGATCCAAACCAATTCGCGGGAACGCGGACTGTCTTCATAAAGACCCGCGTGCATAAACATCTCTTCAACCCCGGTCGCAGTACCTTCATTGCGGCTGTCAAAGATGTTGTAAAGCAACGCTCCTTGACGGATCGGACTCGGATGCGGTTCGCGATCCATTCTTGCCAGTTCGAACCAGTGGTAGAAATGTGTGAACAATGGCAACGGGTCATAATGCGCACCAATCCAGAAAAAGTTGCGACGATCCTCCGGCACAAAACTGCCAAGATGCCTTCGGAGCGCCGGTTCCAAATAGTCGGTGACAGTGAGTACGTCCTTTTCCGACAGGAATTTCATTAGCCTGTTCGCGGCCTGATCAGCCTTCTTGTCATATTCTTCGGGCGTCGTTGCGGCGACAAGCTCAGGCAAGTCACGGTTACGGTGTTCCTCGAGCTTGAGGGATGACCAAGCGCGGTCGAGCTCACGCTTAAGCAACCGAACTTCGTCCTCCCAGGTCATTGGCACGAGATGTACGTTTTGTTGATACCAGGTGTAATTTGATTTACCGATGCCGGAAGGGCCAGTTTTACTTTTTGCCTCAGATTCAAGCCATTTGACCAGCGTGTCCGTCGCTGTCTTGCATTCAGCGATCAAATCGAGAAGTTCCCTCCCTGCTTTGGGACCCACGCGTCGGCTAACCTCATTAAGGTTGCTGCGTTGAGTTCGTATATTCCGGATCCCCGCAATCCAGAGTTCCCGTGCATTTCCCTTGAGATTTTTCTTTGCCTGACGCATCAATGGCGGAATTACGCTTAGATCCTTTATCAAACGGCGCCGTTCCGAATCTGAAAGCGGGAAAGTATAGGTCCAGAGTTCAGTAATGGCATGATGCGTGGGTCCTTCGTGTGCCGGAACATCGCTTCGCCCCATCCAAATCGACTGATAAAAAGCCGGGTCACGCACCCAGGGTTTCAGCACGCGATGGTTAAAATCAAAACCGTTCATCTCAGCGCGAACGAGGTGCCAATCCACCTTTCTGGGCACCGACCAACCGCTCGTCTTCAGGTTATCGAGCCGCGCACGCAACTTCTTGTAATCCTTATAGCGGGATTCGAAGGTCTCTGCGGTATAGTCCGGAGCTCCGTCGCGAAGAGGCGGTCGTTCGAAAGCACGCCATTCCTTAAACAGAACCTGCAGATCATTGTAGTTACTCGAATTGGCTTCCTTCGGCGACTGAGCAGTTGCGGGAATCACAAGCAATAGAATGGTGAACAAAAGGCCAAATGGAAGGCACGGTGTCTTTCGCTTATTTGTCATAGTTTTTTTGAACGGGTTGGTTTGCTTGTTGTCCATTGCCCGACTCAGAATCAATAGATCAAGCAGCTTAAACAATTGCGAAATTATATACGACTCGATCTGACGAAAGAAGGCGGAATCGGAAATGGAATGTAGCAGTGTTGTTGACCTCAACTGAACTGACCTTGAATGAAATGACAATTTGAGAGAATTCGTTGAAAGAAATCAGGTACTGGATGCGGGCAATTTAGCGATTCTCTATTGAGTTCGAACGTCAGCTATTGCGATACCCCAGAATCGGAGCTGGCAAAAACTACACGTCTCACGGATCTCCTACTCTTTTCGGCTCTTCATTCCGCCAACTTTGCCGCTTTGCACATTACCTTTACGTTGGAGTGCCCGTTGGACATCGGTGATACAATCTAGGTCGTCTATGTCAGCTTATATCTTAACTTCGGGTTCTACCATTCTTTGCTCGCACGGTGCACCGGTGATGCACGTCCCGACCACTCCAACGGAATATCGTATTGAAGGGCTTCCTGTAATGCTGATGACCGATCAGTATCTGATTGCCGGGTGCCCGGCCGCGGCACAAGGTATGGGGTGCTTCAGTGTGATCTGGACTAATCCTTCGGCAATGCTCCTGGTCAGAGGAATACCGGCGCTGACAAATTTGAGCGTCGGAATCTGCCAGGGTTCGAATGCGCCGGCCATGATAGTTGCTCATCAGCTCACTGAAACGGAGCCAAATAACTTTAAACACGTCAATTAGTTGAGTCCATCAGGAAAGAACTGCGGGCAGCTCCGCCGTACTTTGAAACAGTTTGCGGGCGGGAGGTGGCTTCGCACACGTGAACGCGCCACCTTTAGTTCCAAGACAAGCTTAAAATCCTTTCTATAGGCCCTCTTTCCTTTTCCATTTCATTTCGCCTTGTTTCCATAGTCTTTTCGAAGTTTACGGTTCGGCATACCCATAAGGGGGTTTTGGCAAAACATGAACTGAATCCGTATGCTTATTTGAAATCAATAATTCAAAGAGGTGTACATGAAGAATTTAGCTCTTTCACTGCAAAAGTTTTTTGTATTAACTGCAATCGTCCTATTTACCGCCGGTATAGGTTTGGCAGATTCTCCGTTTAAAGTATCTTTCAATCCCGGCATGCCTGAAGACGGATTAATCGTGTTAGGCATTGGAGAAGATTTATCATTGGATAGATTTGGTCAGGAATTAAATAAGTCTGCAAACTCCGGCCTTACTGAAGCGCTAAAGAAAGTAGACTTCAAAGGCAAGAAACTGACCTACAAGGTCATTCCCGCGCCTGCCGGATCGAAATTCTCACAGATTCTTCTGGTTGGTCTTGGTAACACTAAAGAACTAACACCGCTTGATTGGCAGAAGATCGGTGATCTGGCTGTTAGAAGTTCGGTCAAACATTTCAAAAAAGCCGCTCAGATCACGATCGACACTAATCCTGGGAACACAGCAAACATTGCCTTCGGTGCCTCGTTAGGAGCCTATAGTTTCGATAAGTATTTCACAGATAAGAAGCGCCATAAACGCCAGTCCGAATTGATTGTTGCCAGTTACGAGGCGCGTGCAGCAGCAGCTATCTTCAACACTGAACATAGATCGGTTGCGGAAGGGATCTGGTATACCAGAGATGTTTCCAATGAGCCCGCGAACGTGATCTATCCGGAGAGTTTTGTTGAATTTTGGAAAGACCGTTTTAAGGGCATGGCTAACATCAAGATCACAGTGCTTGATGAACAAGACATGCTGAAAATGAATATGGGCGCTATATATGGCGTTGGACGGGGCTCAAAAAGACCCCCCAGGATTCTGATTGTTGAATACATGGGCGGCAAAAGCGTTGATAAACCCGTAGCACTCGTAGGTAAGGGGATAACCTTTGATACCGGCGGTATTAGTTTGAAGAACCCGTCCGGCATGTGGGATATGAAATACGACATGTCCGGTGCCGCTAGTGTGATGGGTGCCCTGTATGGAATCGCCGGACGTGGCGCCAAGGTCAATGTAGTCGCGGTGGGAGCGATGGCTGAGAATATGCCGGGTGGTAATGCTCAGCGTCCGGCTGACGTGGTTAAGACTATGTCCGGGAAGACTGTTTCGATCCGCTCCACTGATGCGGAAGGACGCCTGGTGCTGGCCGACGCGGTTTATTACACGGACAGTAAGTATGATCCGGCTATATTGATAGACCTTGCAACACTGACCGGGTCAGCGGGGCGGGCACTGGGTGAAGACTATGCTGCGATGTTCAGCCGCCATCCGGAATTGTTCCGGGGTTTCATTGATGCGGGTAAGGCGACGGGTGAAGAAGTATGGCAATTGCCTTTGAACAAAAATCATTTTAAGGCAATCGAGCATGATGTCGCTGATGTGATGAATTCCGGTCCATCTGCTCCCGGTGCCAGCGCCGGCGCAGCATTCATCGGAACTTTCATTAAGGACACAACCAAGTGGGTGCACTTTGATATTGCAGGTGTTGATAACACCAATAGAGCAAGAACCTTTCAATCTACCTCCGGGTCAAGGAGTTTTGGTGTGCTGCTGCTCAATGAATACGTAAAAAGTAATTACGAGCAGTAATTTATTGGCGTGGCCGACAGGTAGGAGAGGTTTCTACGACCAAGAGGTCCGAAGGGCACGAATCCTGTCGGCTGCGCCATTCTTAACCTCCATTGTTCAAGAACCTACCCGTTTCAGTCTGAATATTCTTTTGACAACAAATAGCCTCCTTTTTTTGGGGCTTGCCGTGATAAAATCCCGCCCGTGAGGAGAACAAATTGTCCGCGGTGTGATGCCGAGACTTCGTTTAATGCGATCAGATGTGATGCCTGCGGTTGGAGTTTAGTGGATGAGTCTGCCCCAACCGCTATCCAGGACGAGGACCACACCCCAACTGAGATCAAGAAGCCAGAGGCACGGGACTCTTCCAATGTGACGACATCGGACGGCTCTAGGTTTGTCGCCGGCATGGTCCTCGCTGACCGCTACCGGATCATCAATCTGCTAGGTAAAGGCGGAATGGGCGAGGTTTACAAGGCTGAAGATCTCGAACTCGAGCAAACCGTTGCGTTAAAATTCCTCCCGGAAGAACTTTCGAAAAACGAAGACCTCCTCAAACGTTTCCGCGGTGAAGTCCGTACCGCGAGGCAGGTTTCGCATAACAATGTCTGCCGGGTTTTTGATATCGGTGAAACGGACGGACTCTATTACCTGACAATGGAGTTTATTGAGGGCGATGATCTCTCGATTCTTTTGAACCGGATAGGAAGGCTTCCTTCGGATAAGGCGGTCGAGATCTCTCGTGAGATCGCGTTGGGTCTCAACGCCGTCCACAAAGCCGGGATCCTCCATCGCGATCTCAAGCCCGCAAATATCATCATCGATTCGAAAGGCGAGGCCAGGATCACGGACTTTGGGATCGCCGGCCTCGAAGAAGACTTACAAGGTGCGGAATCGAGGGTTGGAACTCCGGCCTATATGTCACCCGAGCAGATTGCGGGTAAAGAAGTTACGCAGCGAAGCGATGTCTATTCTCTCGGCCTTCTGCTTTACGAGATCTTTACCGGCACACAGGCGTTCGAAGGCGCGACGGTTGACGAATTACTCAAAAAACAGCGAAGCACCAATCCTACGAGTGCCTCAAAGATCGTTGATGGGATCGATCCCTCGGTTGAAGCGTTGATCAACCGTTGTCTCGAAAAGGTTCCCGCGGACCGTCCCGCGAAGGCGCTGGAGGTCGCGATGTCATTGCCCGGAGGAAATGCGCTTCAAGTGGCGCTCGAAGCGGGCGAGACCCCGACCCCCGAGATGGTCGCCGCGGCACCAAAGCAAGGTGCTTTGAAACCTCTCATCGCATTTGGATTCCTTCTAGCATTTATCACGCTGTATTTCGGGGTCCTATCACTAAACCAAAATTATAAATCCTACGCATTTACGCCGTTTGAAAAAACGCCGGAGGTTTTGGCAGAAAAATCGCGTGAGATCTTGAAAAAATATGGCTACACGCAAACGCCGGCCGATGCAAAATATGAGTTCGTTCAGGACAACTCTTTTATCGATTATCACACCTATTTCCAAACTGAAAAGAATAAGGACCTGCCGCCACGCAGGGATATGCTCGCAAAAGGTCAGCCGTTTAATATCTATTTTCTCTATCGCCAATCGCCGCGTCACCTCGAGCCTGTAGATTCGATAAATGTAGCAGAGGATGAACCACCGCTGCTGGCTTCAAATATGGCGAACGTCAAACTCGACACACGCGGCCGGTTGTTTGAATTCGTCGCCGTACCACCGCAAACCGCATCTACCAAGAATAAGACTGAAATTGACTGGAAGGAGTTTTTCGCAGAGGCGGGTCTGGATCTGAACGAATTCAAAAAATCCGAATCACGATGGACACCACCTGTTTTTGCGGATGAGAGAAGAGCATGGGAAGGGACGCTGGCGGATTTTTCGAGCGTTCCCGTTCGCATCGAGGCGGCTGAATACAAAGGAAAACCAGTCTATTTTAAAGTTGTAACTCCGTGGGATTCGCCTGAAAGAGAATCGGTGGTAACGCAGGACGCGAACCGAAAGTACGGGACGATCATAATAATTCTTTTTGTCTGTATCGCAATTGTCGGTTCATTAGTTTTGGCATATCGAAACTTAAAAGCCGGACGCGGCGATCTGCGCGGCGGTCTGAAATTAACGTTGTTTCTTTTTGCAATTGGTTTGCTCGCCCAGATTATTGCGGCAGACCACGTTCCGACGCTCTGGGGCGAATTGTCAATCGTATATGAAGCCGTCAGTTATGCATTAATACGTGCAACCATTGTCGGACTTCTGTATATCGCCCTCGAACCTTTCGTCCGCAAATCGTGGTCGGAATTGCTGATCTCGTGGAACAGAATTATGGCGGGAGATTTTCGCGATCCTATGGTCGGACGCGACATACTGGTTGGCGGACTCCTCGGACTCGGACACGCTCTCGGAATTCATATTGGAGTGCTTTCAGTTAGCAGTTATCTAGGCAATTTCACCGATGTTAGTGATGCCTTCAGTATTGACGCGTTAAACAGTTCAAGCGGCTTGATAGCTCAGTATTTAGGTTCGATCGTAGGCTCGGTTTCGGTCGGGTTGATTTATCTTTTTATCGCCTTCTTATTTTATCGAATCACAGGGAAAAAGATTTTAGGGATTCTATCGATCGGTATCTTGTTTTTCACCGTCTCAATGCTGTTTTTTATCCTTAATTTCCATTGGCTTGGCGCGATTTCATCAACCATCGTCTCGATCTGCCTGATGATTTCCCTGGGACGCTACGGTTTACTCGGAGTAATTTCCTTCTCTTGCTTTTTTCAACCCGCATGGGTATTTCCGGTCACTTTTGATAATTCCCTTTTCTTTTTTCCCTCCTCGGTATTGTCAATAGTCATCACCCTTGGTATTGCATTTTACGCTGCATACATTTCAAAGGCCGGAAAACCCCTTTTTGGGGGCAATCTATTGAATCAACCGTGAGCTGTTGGAGGTTAGGTTGGACGGTCCTGCCGTCGTCACGCAACTTCAATCTCCGCCACCTTTGAGGCAGGCTCTGCGCTTCTGTAGTGCAGATCTTAGTAACTACCTGCGCCCAAGAAAGTACAATTAAGAATATGGCCTTTTTTGTTGCCTTGTGGACTCTAATGGGAATTTCTGCGAATCAAGAGGTCCGCAAGTCACGAATCCTTTCGGGTGCGCCATCTTCATTTACTTTTGATCATTTATCGAGATCAAGATCCCACCTAACTTAATCCGATATTTTACTCCGGGGGGTTGGGGGGAGCACCGCCGGTCGGGGGCCCGTGTATTGAATCGGCTGTTTGTCCTGGAATTCATCCAGAGTCTGACATCTTGAAAAAAAGTAATTCCCAAGGACCTATTCTTAGTTTAATGCTCATATCTCACCGGGATAACTTCCACATTTGAGTGCGAAATATTTCGCAGTTCCAACATTCAAAGCCCCAAAATCACGCTCAGTCCGGTATTTTCACCACTAAATCGAGCAAAAACCCACGGTATGGCAATTGCGGATAGATTATCTTTAATAAATGCCATTTTTATCGTCTCGGATACTTCATAGTGTTGTTCGCCCGAGAACAGGTGAGCAGTTCTTAAAAAAGTGGAATGCGGGATTAAGGAGAATGAGATGAGAGAGAAGAAGATAAAGACCTATAAGCTTTTGTTGATTCTAATTGGAATGATTGGCGCGGTTCTTTTTGCTGGTGTCGTAGCGCAACAACCAGCTACAGAAAAGCCGCAGGATGCCAAACCCGAAACCAATACTGAAACTCAGACGACCAAACAAGAGCCACGGGCTGCAAAAGAAGGAGACCTCTACTGGGCAGGGCAGAATGTCGAAGTCGGCTCGGAAGGAGTCAAAGGAGATGTCGCGGTTGCCGGGTCAAATGTAAACATAAACGGTGAGGTGCAGGGCTATGTCATGGCAGCGGGTGCGACGGTAAACATCGATGCGCCGGTGGGTAACGATTTGTGGGCCGCAGGGGCGAATATCGTTGTTAATTCGACTGTTTCGGACAACGCGATGCTGGCCGGGAGTTCGGTAATCATAGGCAAAAACGGAAGCATCGGAGGAAATGCCCGAATTGCCGCAGGTACCGTTGAAATTGCCGGTCCGGTTGGACGAGGTCTTTCTGTTTCGGCCGGAGAAGTGCGTATTTCTTCCAATATTGAGGGGAGCACCGAGATATACACTGACACGTTAACAATTGAGCCGAATGCGGTATTGAAAGGAACCTATATCGTTTACAGCCCTAATGACCCGGTCATTTCCCCGCAAGCTAATATCTCGGGAAAGATAGACCACAGAAAAACCGAAGCTGAAAAGACTTATTTCTCAGCCTTTAGAGAGTGGTTTAGCGACTGGTTTTTGAGATTTGCGTCGTTTGCAGTTTTGGGTCTTGTCGCTGTCTGGTTTTCATCTGTTTGGACGAACCGGGTCGCAAACACACTTAAGGATAAACCCGGCAAATCGTTTCTTATTGGGCTGGCAACGCTGTTGTCGATACCCATCCTGTTTATTCTCTTGCTGATTACATTAATCGGAATTCCGCTGGCGTTTTTGGTCGCGGCGCTTGGAGTTGTTGCATTCTTACTTTCAGGTGTTTTTGTTTCGTACCTGTCGGGTGACTGGATACTCGGAAAGATGGGGCGCTGGGAGAAATCGAACGTTCTGAAAATTGTTTTTGGAGCCCTCGCGGTCACTTTTGTGATGTCGCTTCCCTGGATAGGCTGGTTGGTGAAATTCGCTGTTGCCTTTCTTGGTGTCGGGGCGTTCTTGATTGAGCGGAAGGACCTGCTTCGCCAGTTGAGAGAACAAGAACTGGCATAGCGCTGTTGTCGTTTTGAACAAACGGGAACGCGGAAGCCCTCTTTTTTGTTCACCCATTGCTATCAATTTAACTCGGCAGACGGCTGGGGACGTATTTTTACGAATCGTCGGGTCTGAAGATTACAGATCCAGTCGAATGCGCCATTTCATTCATCATTGACGATTGTCCAACGTCTTTTCGCAACCAATTCAGAGCCCTGCGGCTGACTTCGGACAAGGATCCATCGGTCTCAAGGACAAGATCTGCCACAAGCCCGGTTCCGCCCTCGTTTAATTCACTTCTCTGCATCTTATAGGTTTCCCAGGTCGCCTTCGATAACCCATCGTTTCTACTGGCGCGCAGATCCAGACGTTCGCGAATTCTGTCAGGTGACAAGCGGCATTCGATCAATCGAAAAGCTGCACCGACGGATTCCGCTCTTCTCCGAACTTCTTGCCTGTCGGCCGTGCGCTGAAAAGTTGCATCCAGGATCACGCAGCCGTCATTTCTCAGAAACTCGATACCCCTTTCGATCATCTTTTGATATGTGAGCCGATTAGCCTTTTTATCATATTTCCCTTCTCCATATTCGACCGGGGACTCCTCATCGCCGAACAGCGACCTGCGGACAACGTCGCTTGAGACAACGCGAGATCCCAGATCGCATGCGATCGCACGGGCAATTGAGGTTTTTCCTGTACCGGAGAGACCGGAAACAACAACCATCGTCGGCTTATCAAAATTCGGTTCAGTAGAACGAGCGGCGATATCGAAGTAGTTTCTGGCATTTCGTTTGGCCACTTTGTGTTGTTTGCCGGTTATTTCCGGTTCATCTAGTTGGAAGCTCAGGACTTTCCCGCGGACAAACGCACGGTAGCACCTGTAGAAAGAAAACAGCTTGAAAAGCTCTTTGTCTCCGGATTCTCGGCTATAGCATTCATAAAAGTAATAGCCAAGGTCTGGCCGGCCAAATGCGTCCAGATCCATTGCCAGGAAGGCCGCCTCTGCGGCAACATCCGCGCATCGAAAGCGTTCGTTGAACTCAATGCAATCAAAGATCGAAATACCGTTTTCTACGCAAATGCTCTCGCATCTAAGATCCCCGTGACCATCACAGACGTGCCCGCCTTCTACCCGTTCATTCAGGAATTCTTCGTTTTCCTCCAGCCAGGAAGATACCCAATCACGGATCGTCTCGAAATCCAACTCCGTTACAGTTCGGCCAATGAATGGTTCCGCTTGTTCGAAATTCTCATTCCAGTTGTAGCGAATGGTCTCCATGCCTCCGAATACGTCAACATCGGGACCCCTCCGGGCAGATCTATGAAACTCGCTGAGTCGTTTCGCGATACGGGCTATGTCGCTTTCCGTAATGGTGTTACGCCTTACCATTTCATCAAGCATGCAAGCTTTGGGAAGACGGTTCATCAACACACCGTACTCAAGTGCGGGGCCGCCTTCGGATAATCGAATACCCTTTTCATCTTCGATAATCGAACGTACGCCAAGGTATGTCCCGGGGCAAAGACGGCGGTTAAGCTCAACTTCCCGCTCACACGCGAAATGACGCCGTTCAAGAGTCGAGTAATCAAGAAAGCCAAAATTCACCGGCTTCTTTAGCTTCATTACGCGGGTCTCACCAAGCAGCAACACCGAGATGTGGGTTTGCTTGAACTCGACCGGAAGTTTCTCTCCAGGCCAAACAGCGTCAGACCGGCGAAGCCGACCAACCAATTCAATCCAGTCCTTAAACTCTTTTTTCATGACTCTTGAAAATACTCTGAAGTTTCACTTTGAAACCCTAGATTCTTACCTATGTAACCCCAGCAAATATCGAGGCACTTACTGTGCCAACGTTAAACCAAACCCTATCCTCTTGTGCTGCAGACCGACGCCCTCGAAGACAGTTAAATACCAATGCTCACAACATTATTTACAAGCACCGTTTTGAGACGGCAATCCGAGAATCGCGTCTATCACCTCCTGGAGTGCACTAGCCGGAGACACGAATGTATTTGCTGTCCCGCACCGTCTCTGAAGCATAGTAGAACAACCGGATCGCATGCGAACGCTTCAGTATCGATTATTCAATAACTTCGTTTTAATGAATTAGAATCGCCGTGACTGATCTGCAGAACGGACTGGAGGTCCCGCAGAGATGAATTGGAAATTGCGAAAATTTCCACTCGATTCTGCGTGATTTACCTCGGAACCGAGCAATGGCAGCCCGTCGGACTCCGGGGATTGTCGTGAAAAAATGTCTGGTTTGAGGTGGATTTTCTTCAAATTCGAGGCGCATAGCGTTCGCCGAAAAAATGACGGTGGCTCAAAAGCTTAAATCTAACCGACCGGTTCGTTGGCCGGTAGATTGAACAATCTCACAATGCTCTTGCGTACGTCGTCATTTCTTATAAGCAAAATGTGATTTCCGCAGACATCTGTAAAAGGTTTCTCTTTCGAATCCGCCGATTCAGTACTCTCGAGGCCGTGATCGAGGGAGGCTTTGGTCACCTGGCTGTCCCCGGGCCTGAAAATTGCTTCCTTCACGCTCTTTTTAGACACTGAAGTACCGTTGTATTTCTTAAATGAACTTGCGTCATAAATCGTCTTCCACTTATCGTCTTTCCGGCTTTTGTAAACGACAACGCCATCCATAGTTTCCTTGCAGTCCGCCCCAAAATTGTAGAACCGGATCGAAGGAGCGGGGATGGGGTTTGAGTTCAAAGCAGACTGAAACAACTCGGCCCTGCCCAGAACCGCCTGAAAGTATTCTCGCGACAGACTCACTTCTTCGGGGCTGAAGGCACTTTCGTATTCCTTATCTGCGTATGCCAGCCAGCCATATTTCTCCCATGTTTCCGGACTATAAATATCGACTTCCAGTTCTTTAAGATTCTCGTCCAGAATCCGTGTGATTCCTTTGTGCGGCAAAAGCTGATAGAGCGAGGGAAAGGTGAAAGCATCAAATTTTGAGAGGTCCCGCACAAACGGTAAATTGACGTTCCAGCCCCGTGTCAGAGACATTCCTTTGATCATCGTCTCAAGGATCAGATGAGTTCCGCCGTTCGGAGTTCCGATCAACGAGATATTGTTGAAGTATTCGGCGCCGCTCCAGGACGAACTCTCCATATTTTCCGTAAGATCCGCTGTTCCGTACATGGCAGCGTAGCGAACCAGCAATCCACCCATAGAATGCGCCACAACGTTAAACCGAAGCTCGGGTCTTTTCGCCTTTCTCCTTATTTTATCGAGTTTTTGCAGCAGCAGGTGGGCATTTTCCACATTGTCCCTTCGCCAGTCGTACGGAAAAACATAAACCGTATCCTCAAAACCGTTCTCGGTCGGTTCATCGATATTCCCTTCACTGAACCCATCCTTTTTGAGGGAATCAATTATGCTTCGATAGATTCGAATCTTCGGCAAGAGCCTGGAAACCTTAACTGAACGAAGTATGTCTCTTGAAACCAGATCGTCCCTGTTAGCTTTGAAATCGGGCGAGACAGGCAACCTCAGGTCATCACCTTTGGCCCGGCCGAACGAAAACCATACCTGCTCGCCTGTCTTCTCATTCACAAGTTCTGATCCGGTAAGCCCCGGAATGATGACAACGGGAAGCCTACCCGTTTTTGGTTGCGGATACTCTCTGTAGTTGTTCTCAAAGTGATTTATTGAGAACGCAGTCTGTGACACCAGAAGTATAAAAAGAAGGAACGAATAACGTTTTAGAAGACGGGCCAGTAAGGTTTTATGCATCATTGAAATTTAGTCTACTATAGGACAACCTTGGAGGCGCGGCTTGTTGGATCGAATATCATTTGATAGATCCTTCTCTCTCATAGGGGGCTCTTACCAATAAGGCCCCTCAACCTAAAGCTTCACGGGCAACGGGATCGAGGGCCCGATCGCCGACAGCGAGTGATCGGTGAAGAAACTGAGATTCCCTCCAGCCGACGGAACGACCACATCGGTCCCTGGATTCCTGCCCGGCGCGCTGCTGACGAATTCATTGGCCGCGATATAGTTTGTTATATGAGGGTTGCTCCGCAATGAGGCAATAGAGATACCCCCGACGAGAGTCGCCGGATTAATCGTGCAAGCCGGGCATCGAAGTGAAACTGAACAGTAAGCCGCCAAAGCACCGCCAAGTGAATGTCCAGCGAGCACCAGGTTTGATCTCGTCGAAGCGGAAACGATTCTCGCCCATATCAATGCCTGGGAATATTGCGGAGGAAGTCCGCCCGCGATCTGGACGATATCGACACCGACATCCAGTAATGAATCAGTCCCCGCAAAAGCGAGTACCGTTATATCCCTGTCTTCCTCGGGCGCAACTACTACTCCCTTGAAACCCGTCGACCAGGTAGATCTGGCTTCCTGAATTGCCCATGTCGATCCGTCGGGAAACCTGTACCGATCCCCTTCCTCTCCATCGTATGCGACTTCGCAAACTCCCTTCGTTTCCCCAAGATCCAATTCCGGCATGCTGGTCCCTCCTCTTAAAACTGAACTCTGATCTGAACCATAAAGCTAAATGAAAAGCGTTTCGCAATCAACAAAAATGACGAACAGCCGCGTTTCGACAATCTCAAGTGGCATATCTCGACGAGCTAACGTATGAGAATAGGTATTTGACGGTTCGGTCTTCGGCAAGACCAAAATAATACGGAGTCAAAGTCCGGCGCCACTGCATCCGTTTGACGCCCGGAGACGGATATTATTAATAGCGCTTGGATAATAAGAAATAAAACCATTTGAACAGTCGTTGCGTATACAACCTTTCTCATGAATTTTTCCGAAACAATAAAGCTGGCACTTTCCGCGATTCGAGCTCATAAGATGCGGTCGTTCTTGACCCTGCTTGGGATGATCATTGGTGTGGCTGCATTTATGGTGGTTTTATCCATTCTCCAGGGTTTCAACAATTATGTAGACGAGAAGATTGCCGGTATCGGTTCTAAATCATTTTCGATCAGCCGGTTCAGCTTCGAGGATTTTCAGGATTCGGACAAGCTTGCTGAAGCTCAAAGGCGAAACAAGGATCTTACATTCGAAGAACTGGAATTTGTTCGTGAAAATGGCGACCTGATCAAACTGATTGGAGCGAAGACGCGCGGTAACCGAATGCAGGTCAAACGCGGTTCGGAGCTTATCGAAGATGTGCAGGTCGAGGGAGTAGAACCGGTAGTTGGAGAGATCGAGTCGGCTGAAGTCCAAAAAGGCCGGTATTTTTCTAAAGTAGAAAACGATAACGCGAAGAGGGTTGTTTACATCGGCGCAGACATCGAGAAAACACTCTTTCCAAGAGCATCCGCCCTGGATAAAGAGATCAAGGTGAACGGCATCACATACCGGGTAATAGGAGTAGCGGTTGCGAAGGGAAACATCTTTGGAAGGTCACAGGACAACTTTATCCAGATGCCTGTCAGGACATATTTGAAAGGCAAGAACCGCTGGAGCAGCCTCTATTTCGTAGCCACCTCTTACACGGACGAAACCTTCCAGGACGCGGTTGAGCAAGCGCGGACCTTGATGCGCATCAAACGCGGCCTGCCATTTGGAGAAAAAGATAATTTTGGGATCTTCACACCGGACGCGATCACAAAGATGCGCGATCAGGTGTTGGGACCGGTATTTATTGTGATTATTGTCGTTCCAACGATTGCCCTGGTGGTTGGCGCTATCGTAATCATGAACATCATGCTGGTAGCCGTAACGGAAAGGACAAAGGAAATCGGCATACGAAAGAGTCTGGGGGCCAGGCAATCCGATATCATCAAGCAATTCCTGGCGGAATCGGCCACTCTGGCAACGATAGGCGGCATCATTGGACTGATTCTGGCGGAACTCATCGGCGTAGTCGTTTCGATATATGTATTGGAAACAGCTATCCCGTTGTGGTCGATATTCCTGGCCATCGGCGTTTCGGCCGCCGTAGGCATCGCGGCTGGATTATTCCCTGCGTGGAAGGCAGCACGCATCGATCCGATTGAAGCACTTAGGTCAGACTAAAATACTGTGAAGATAAGCAATACATTTGTCGAAAACTTCAAGATGGCTTTCTCTACTTTGAGAAACCATAAGCTGCGTTCGTTTTTGACTATTATCGGTGTGATCATAGGCGTCATCACGGTAATGCTTATCTCATCTATAATCAGTGGTATCAACGTGGCGGTGGCAAAACAGATCGAGTCATTCGGCACCAATTCGATCTTTCTCTACAAGTACAATGTCGGCATCCAGATCGGCCGTCGCTCGAGAGAAGAAAGGATGAGGAAGCCTCTCACTTTTGAGGATGCCGAGGCCCTGCGAAATCTACCGACGGTTGAGACCGCTGTTCCATTTCTCGATGTCTCAAGCGACCGTTGGGGACAGAAAATACTCGTAACGGGTAAGAACGGGAAAACATCTTCGTCGGTTCGACTTTCGGGAACGACCCCGGAAATCGAAAGGACACCCAGCGAGGTCCTGCTTGAAGGGCGATGGTTCACTCAGGCTGAAGACGATATGAAGGCGGATGTCGCACTAATAGGAGATGAAGTTCGAAAGAGCTATTTCCCGTTCGGCTCTCCGCTTGGAGAAAAGATCGAAATCGGTGGTCGTGAATTTAGGATTATTGGCGTTCTGGAGAAAAGAGAAGAACTCTTTGGCGGCGACGGAAGCAACAGCCAGTCAAACGTTATCTATATGCCTATGGGATCGGCGCTCCGTATAAAACCAAATTCCGATGACCTCTTCATCCTCGCTGTCGCTAAGAACGGAATGCTTGATGGAGCCAGGGACCAGGTCCAGGACCTCCTGCGTGTCCGGCGTCAGGTTTCATTTGGTGAAGACAACAACTTCTCGATGGAAACGGCCGCCAGCATCATCGACCAGTTCAAATCGATCACATTCGGAGTATTCCTGGCAATGGTCGTCATCTCTTCGGTGGGTCTGATGATCGGCGGGATCGGCGTCATGAACATCATGCTTGTTTCGGTCACCGAGCGAACCAAAGAAATCGGGATCCGGAAGAGCATTGGGGCAAAACGTTCAGATATTCTACTGCAGTTTCTTATTGAGGCGGCTACACTTACGGGTTTCGGCGGTTTGGTTGGCCTTCTTATCGGCTGGCTGCTGACTCTCCTGATTGCACTTGTATTTCCTTCCTATGTACCTTTATGGGCACCGATCGCAGGGTTCTTTGTAAGTATCTCGATCGGGGTTTTCTTCGGGCTCTATCCGGCGTGGAAAGCTGCACGTCTTGATCCAATCGAGTGCTTGAGGTACGAGTAATCCGTATATGTTCTGAATAATAGTGCGATGCGGCCGTAAAGCCGTGTTATTAGCTACTATCATTACATCGTTTTGCGTGCTGTTCCTTTAACCAAACCTTTACCCAAATACTCCCCGCCAAACGTAAATAATCCTTTCCGTAATAAGGTCCTTCATTTGTTCGATGGGCTTTTTATATTGACTGAGAAAAATCTCCTGAGCCATTTTTTCGCGTTTCGTGGCGTAGTTATGTGAAGGGGCAAAACCCTTACGGAGGTAAAAAAATGAAAAACAATTTAATCGCAATCGCAATTCTTTTTGTACTTTCCTATGCCGCGCCGGTACTTGCGCAATCAAATGTTATCAAGGTCGATGTGCCTTTTGATTTTAGCGTTCGTAACAAGCATTATTCGGCCGGCGAATACAGGATCCAACAAGCTTCTGACAATGGCGGACAGCGGATGGTTTGGATCCTAAGTGACTCCAAAAAGCAGGCGCTTTTACTGGCGAAAACAAAGGGTGGGGCGTCGACCGCGGAGAGTATGACGTTCAACCGCCATGGAGAAAGCTACTTTCTGACGAGTTTCGTTGTCGGGAATATTCGAATCGAGCTTCCAACCACGCGCGCTGAAAAAGATGCGAGAAATGGTAACAAGAATCTCGCTCAAAAAGTGGTTGTAAAAGCAAAGGATAAAAGCGCTTGAGTCTGCCCGCCGCTGGCGGGTCCCCCAAAAGAAAAACGACCGCTGCAGACTTTTGTAAGCGGTCGTTTTCTCCAACGTAAGTTCGAATCGTAATCAAAATCAGCTCGGAAAATTGAGCGGGCAGCATCTCCCGAACCAGAAGTATTTATGCATATCGCCGGAAGCTCTTACCGCTGATTTGCTCTCAGATATCCCGATCTCGGTAAAACTTCAATTCTTCTTTATTGCTTCACTTAAGAATATCCGCACCGTCGTCGGAAACTAGTTCTGTAGATATCAAATCCAGCGTCTTAACTTTTCCGGGCACCCGGCCGCGGCTCTTTCTGCGACCGCCAAACACCTCGCTGACGGAGTTATTGTCGATTGCAGCAATCGCAAACGCTTCATCTGTCTCATTAAGAAGGAAATAGAACATTGGATAGCTGGATGGCCGCCTGCTTCGTCCTCTGCCGTAATCACCCGGAATAAGAATCTTTGAGAACCGGTCGGGCACGAACTCAAACTCAGAATCGTATGCACGTTCGAGGCTGAAAGCCTTCAAATCTCTTGGCTTAAGGCGGATCACATATAGTAAATCATCCCGAAAATAGAGGCTGACAGATTTGAAGCCGCGAATATTTTTGTAGGATAAAACGCGAAAGTCTTTGTACCCGTCTTCAAAGACATCATCGTCGATCATGGGACGGAATTTCTGGTTCAGTTTGTCGCCTGAAGGATTTCCTAACGAGTCAATCGCGTCAGTCGGGGACGAAACGCCAAGTTGCAATCCCCGCCATTCATTCGTTCGCGCGGTTGCCTGGGGAAACATCTCCACTGTAACCGCAAAGACAGCTACGACGAGAAAAAGTGCAATCCGTGCCGCTTTCATAGTTTAGACTCCTTTTTTTCGTGCGATGTAGGTCAACGAAGATGGGTTGTTATTTTATTTCGGGGTACGAAATTCCAACCAGCAAGAATAGGACATCTTGAGCCCTTTTTTTCGCGTCCGGAAAACTTTCGTGGTGGCTCAAGTTGATTATTCACCGCGTTTTCCAGCGACATTTTGGTGCCTTCGTGATTAACCAGATCGAAATACGATCGGATCTTGTACTAGAACTGTTGGCTTTTTTGAATAGTCGTGGCAAAATTCTTTTCCACTTTAAACATATAGGGTGCCCCAAAGAGATGACTATCAAGCAGTACGCCATTGGCGTTGACAAGAAAGGACTCGATCTATTGCGGAAGGAAGACAAGCTTTCTCCGGAATCACTTCA
This sequence comes from Pyrinomonadaceae bacterium, assembly GCA_013003215.1. Classification (GTDB taxonomy): domain Bacteria; phylum Acidobacteriota; class Blastocatellia; order Pyrinomonadales; family Pyrinomonadaceae; genus Aridibacter. Next base: position 48,075 of record JABDKD010000143.1, on the reverse strand, counting down.
CAAGCTTCGTACTTCAACAAAACGCCTGCGAAGCCTCTGGAAGCTTGCCGAACCGGAAATCGGAACGAAGAAGTGTAAAAAGGCTCTGCGCAGTCTGCGCGATTCGGCAAGAATGCTCGGCGAGGAGAGGGACCTGAAGGTGATGCGTGACACTCTGGCCCTACTTGAGAAGAAAGGTGACTCCGGCAAGTCACATAAAAGCGTCCAGTCCGTCGACAGGTTCATTGCAAGCCAATCGCCAAACGGAAAAGTAAAAAATTCCGAAAAGATGAAGCTCCTTAAAAAGGCGTTTGCGCGAGATTTGAAGAAGTGGAAATCCTTGGGTAAGGCGTCTAAGGGCATTCGTTTGGACATACGACTCGCGGAGACTTATGGTCGGGCTTACAGCCTCAATATCGAATCTTGGGAAACCGGAAACATCAACACGTTCCACAAATGCAGGCGCTGGACCAAATACCTGCGATACCAACTCGAAGCTCTGGATATAGACGAATCTCCAAGGCTCAAGGCAGGTCTCAAAGGCTTTAGAAAACTTGGCCGGGCATTGGGGCGACGACAGGATTTGTACGTACTGCGGACCTTCCTCGAATCATCTGAGGGCCTCCGAACAAAGGACAAGTCACAATTGATAGGTCTGATCGAAGCGGCGGACGGGAAGATAGTTGACCAATCCCGAAAACTTTCGCGATCTGTTTTTGCAATGACTCCAGCGGAATACCAGGATAGCGTAAAAGCTGAACTCCGTAAGTGCGGTCTGCTTTAAAATCCAGCCGAAAAGGCCCGAAAATGTTCAATCCCACAAGCCATAAATCCATAGAATTATGAAACCGGCTCATTCCGCGAGCTTTCTAAGAAAACTGAATTTCTGCCGTGCGATGAATCCGAAACCGGTTCTTCAGCGGATACATTGGTATGAAATTCTTAATACTTGGATCGATCACAATTTTAATGTTTGCCACTTTCGCAATAGTGCGGACCAGCGCGAGTGTGGGATCTGCAGATTACGAGACCGTCGAAAGAGACGGCGATTTTGAAATTCGAAAGTACGCCGATATACCTGTTGTCTCCGCTAGGTCGGAAGGGCGATCAGCTTTCTCGAAACTATTCAGGTACATCTCGGGTTCGAATGACCGGAATCAGAAGATCCCGATGACCTCTCCGGTCTTTTCGTGGCGTGAAGAAGGCTCTTACAAAATGAGTTTTGTGTTACCGAAAGACGTTGCAGAGAATGGTGCTCCTGTTCCGAGTCGTAGGGATGTCATTGTCGAGACAATACCCGCCGGTAAGTTCGCAGTAACCCGTTACGGCGGTTACGCTTCAGCGAAGAGGATGGAAGAAGCGAGACAACGTCTCGAGAATTGGATCGCGGAGAATAATCTGGACACAGAAGGGACCTTTATCTATGCCGGATATGACGGACCTTACACGCCGAGTAACCTGAGAAGGAATGAGGTTCTGATTCGATTGGCTAAATAGACATTTGGCAAATAGACGCTTCAAAATAAATGCCGCGAATTGATAATCAAGTCGCGGCATTTCTCTATCTGGCTATTTGAGAAACGAATCAATTTGTGGTTACTTTCGATCCATGAACGGATAGAGTTCATTGATAGGTGCGTATTTGTAATCGAGAGCGTTTAGACGGGTTGTCCCCACCCAGGGTCCCGGAGCATCGACAACGATAATCGTTTTCGCGTAACCAGTTTCGTCGAACCCCCTGCGGAAGTGCACACGGGACTTAACCACAAAGACCTTGTACTGTTCCGGATCGACCGAACCAATTCTAAGTTCTCTCGGAAAGCGTATCTGCTCATAGGCGGGTGTGAGAATAAGCATATTCGCGTTCCCGTACTCGACCGCTGCAATCTGCTTGTAGCCCAAGCCCGGACCAAAGTACTTCAGTGTTCCTTTAATTCGCACCGGCTTCCCTGCCGACTCGCCTGTAAAACCGCCGACCTTCATATCGAAAGAGTCACCCGGTTTCGCGCCGGACTTAGAAAGTCTGTCGAGGGCCTTCTCATCGCGAAGCGCTCCGTACAGAACCCCGCCAACTCCTTGGTCTATAAGCTCTTTAAGGATCCATGTCGCATCACCGGGACGATCAGAATAGTCACCCAACACGACCGGTACATCGCCTTTTGTAATCGCTTTCTTTGTGTTCTGAACCGCCTCTTTCGGCATCGGGTATTTACCAAACGCGAATTCCTCGCGCATGCGCCAGATGAAGTCGTTCATATCGTTAGCGATCCTGTTGGCGAGTTCCTGGTCGTCGTTTGTCATAACATGAACCGTCGCGCCAACATCCGGCACATCCGACCAGGGGTATCCGTAAAAAACACTCACATAGCCTCCCCGCTCTCTCGATTCCCAACGCCGGGCGCGTTCCATGATATCCATCGATGGCGATTTCCCGGTCCACTGCAACACGGTCGCGGTTATGATCTTTGGTTTTCGGGTGGCGGTCGTCGGTTTGTATTTGCCGCGCATGACCGATCTCAGGTAACGTGCCGCCCGTTCGCCCTGGAAATATGCGTCATAATGTGGATATCGTTTTGTCACGAAGGCACCGTCTGCCCACTTCAGGAACTCCTCGTCCTCGTTTCCGTGCAGATCAAACGTCCCGACTATAGGCACACCCTTTCCAACTGCGGCCCTGACTCTCTTTGCTATTTCAGCTTCCGGCCTTGGTACTTCCCGAACCGCCAAAGCGCCGTGTAGAGCAAGATAGACGCCATCAACCGGGGCCTTAGTTTTGAGTTCTTTGACAATGCGATTCATGAAGAACTCGAAACTCGCTTTCGAATTCCAACTCCTGGAGGAACCGCCAAATACGGAATTCGGCGACGAAATTCCCACCATCTCGATATCAGGGTATTCCCTTCCCTGCTTCACAAATCCGCGTATGAAACTACCCGAGGTCAGTACCTGATCACCTTCAAGAATTGGCCTCAAACGAGTCCAGTCCCCTAATTCGGTGTCGCCGCCGGGACAAAATGTGCAGGTTTCGTGTTGGTACTTCACCACCGCCACACGATATTTCTTTACAGCTGCCGTTTTCTGCGCCAAAAGTGGAACCTGAACCAGGAGTAATAGACAGGCAATTCTGATTATTGTGTATTTACCCACGAGTTGATCTCCCTAGAACCGGTATACCAAGGCGTTGCAGTGCATTCCGGCGCCGACTGAAGCCATCACGACAGTATTTCCCTCCTTGATTTCGAAATCCCCGAGATTCTTTTTCAACACCATGTCCAGCAATGTTGGAATTGTCGCGACGGATGTGTTTCCCAGGAATTGAATAGTCATCGGTAGCTTGCCCGCAAAAAAATCTGCCCCGACCTCGTAAAGATCTGACAGATTCTTCGCAATTGCGAGGTTTAGTTTCTCGTTCGCCTGGTGAAACAGGAACATGTCGATGTCGGTCAGGCTTAGGCTTGCTTTTTCCAATGCTTTTTTCACGACTTTCGGAACCCACGTGGTCGCGTAGCGGTAGACATCGCGGCCGTTCATTTTGAACCAGCAGCTGCCTCCAACATCTTCCTTGTTCGATTTGCCCAGATAGATGGCATCGATGTCGTCATTTGCATGTGAAAAGGTCGCATGAGAAATCACGCCATTGTCGCCTTTAGAGAAAACAGCGGCACCGCAACCATCGGCAAGGACCATCGAGTCCATATCATGCGGGTCCAGCATTCGCGAGGCGACCTCGATTCCCACGACGAGTACGTTGCCAGCGCTCCCGCATTCGATTGCCTGGTGCGCCTGGATAACTCCCTGTAGCCACCCCGGACAGGCAAATAGAATGTCATATGCAAAAAACTCGTGATTGGTGATTCCAAGCGCATTCTTTAGGTATGCGCCCATATTGGGCACGGTATGAAACGCGTGTTCACCGACGAGTATGTTCCCTGCATTATGAGCGACGATTATTCCATCCAGGTCGTTGGGATCGAGTCCCGAATCAGCGATCGCGGTTTTGGCGGCCTCGATCATCAAGGGACGGGAATCCTGGTCAAAAGGTATATAACGGCGTTCACGAATACCCGTAATCGTCTCCAATTTCGCGGTGATCGCCGAACCGGGTGAGTCGATCTCGATACCCTTCTTATCGAAAAATGTGTTGTTGTTAAACTCGCTGTTGGGTACAACCAGTTCGGGCAGAACGCTTCCTGTTCCAATGATTTTTGTCATTTGAACAAGATTCTAGCATTAATCGGAAAACTTTCGATCAGAGTGCAAGTGAATAAGTACTGAATCGATAGAACGATCCGGGATAGTGGATTTCAAGCTTGAGACTGTCGATGCGAGTTAGTTTCTACAGTATCAGCGCATTCTCCAACACATCTCTTCCTTGCGCTTTCTAGCCGGGATCTGGCTTCTCTGAGTTCAATAATCTTGCGATCAATATCTGAGATCTTCTTTGCCACGAACCGGTTTACAGACTCACACTCGTATTTGCTGGTTAGCTTAAGTTCAAAAAGAGCCTTTATCTCGCCTAGTGTGAATCCGAATTCCTTGAGACCCCGTATCTTACGGAGTCTTTCAATTTCGGCCGATCCGAATCTCCTGTATCCCGCATGCCGCTGATTGTCTCTCTCCGGCTCTATCAGACCGATTTTTTCGTAGTATCTGATCGTATCTTTCGAAAACCCGGTTTCTATTGCTGCTTCAGCTATCAACATTCGGTGACCCTCCGGTTTTGACATTGGATCATACTCCAAGGCTTATGGTCTAGATCATGACAGAATCAACATTTAGCAGCCTTCAATGGAACTTAATGAAGATCGTTTCATGGGCCGCACTTTTCAACTCTTTCGTGATTTTTGAGGAGACCATTGTCGATCGTTCGGCTTGGAAGAAATTCATTCCGGGGTACAGACCAGGTGAGCCGTGTGTTTGGGATCTGACGGCAGCGGTAGTCATCGCGGTTGTCGTTTATCTCGTGTTCAGGACACGAGGAAGAGCGGCTTAAGGCACGCATCTTAGCCGCAAACGCTGTATTCGAAGTTTTTGAAGATCTTTCCCGTAGGTCGAAGAATGAATCTTGCTACAAGGTTGTGGAACGGGTCTGCTCAGATAAGTATTTCGCTCTTTTCATTATCCAGGTTAGTTAGGGGGATAATGGGGGATTCGGCCAATTCTTTTATGAAATCAGTTGCGTCTTCAACCTCGAGTGGCTTGGAGAAGAAGTACCCCTGGCCGTTTTGACACCCTAGCCCGCGAAGCGCCTCAAGCTGTTCCGCGGTTTCGATACCCTCTGCGACGACCTCGAGATTTAGGTTTTGAGTCAGAAGAACGATTGTCTTCACAATCTCGAGGCTCTCGGACTCACTGGTCATATTGGATACAAACGACCGGTCGATTTTTAGGTAGTTGAGCGGAAGCTTGTGGAGGTAGCTAAGTGACGAGAATCCGGTACCGAAGTCATCCATGCTGAGACCGACCCCCATCGCTCTGAACTGTTTTAGGATTGAGATAACAAACTCGCTGTTTTCAACCACAACGCTCTCCGTCAGCTCGAGTCGTATCTGATTCGGCTCGACTTTGTGTTTATCGAGGGCCTCTAAGACTTCTATTAGGAGTTGGCGCTTCAATAGCTGCTTTGCCGAGACATTGATGCTCATCGAAATCTCTCTATCAAACTGATCTCGCCAGAGACTCAGTTGTCGACAGGCCTCATCGAGAACAAACTTGCCGATACTGATGATCGTGCCGTTCTCTTCTGCGATTGGGATGAATTCTGACGGCGGAATTAACCCAAGTTCCGGGTGGCTCCAACGGATCAATGCCTCGAAACCGGCGATCGAATCGTCACTGAGAGACATGATCGGTTGGTAAGTAAGAAAGAGCTGTTCCCGCTCAAGGGCAAGCTCAAGGTCTTTTTCAAGCCGCATCTGGTTGTTGGCGCTGGTCCGCATTTCGTCATCGAAGAAGACTGAATGCGAGCGGCCTTTTGACTTTGCGATATGCAGTGCCATATCCGCGTCTCGCAGAACATCCTCGGCACTGTTATGCGAATCGTTGAAGATCACCACTCCTGTACTTGCAGTGATACTGATCTCCTGTCCATCGATCTTGTAGACGAGGCTTACCTGTCTTTGAATCTCCTCAACCAGGCGAGCGACGTTTGCCTGTTCGATGTCCTGATCCAGAAGAATCAAGAACTCGTCGCTGCCAAACCTCGCGACTGTCCCGTGTTCCGGCACGCATTTTTTGAGTCGCCTCGCTACTGAAACCAGGAGTTGATCGCCGGCTGTGTGTCCGCTGGTGTCGTTGACGAGTTTGAACTTATCCAGATCAACAAAGATCACCACGAACTTGGAGTCTTCATCTTCTGAGCTTCGAGCAATCGCTTTGTTGAGGCTCTCCATGAAGGCGCCACGATTTGCTAGCTCGGTCAATGAATCGTAAAACGCGTCATAACGGAGCTTCTTTTCAGCCTCGTGCCGTGCGGTAATGTCCTGTATCTGACAGATTAACTTGGAGTTATCATCATCGTTAAGCCGCGAGATACTGGTTTGTGTCCAGATTTCCTTTCGATTCTTGTCGAAGAACCGCAGCTCGCCCTGAAATGATTTTCGCGATCCGCGAATTACTTCTGCAATCGTTCGGTGAAACTCGGCGACGTCTTCCGGATGAAGGAGTTCGTAAATTGATTTCGAAACCGTGTCTTCACCGGTAAATCCAAAGATGTTGAACAGCGTCTCGTTCGCGTCGCCCCAGCTGCCCTGTTTTGAGATGATCCCGATACCGATCGGCGCGTTGCTGAACGCTGAACGAAACCTTTCTTCGCTCGCCTTCATTTCGGCCAGATGTCTTTCGATTTGCTGGGTTTGCTCATGAACCACCGTCAGCTTCTGTTGTTGAGCAACATAGCTGAAATAGATAATCCCGATGATCGGCAGGATCATGAGCAGAGAAAAGTAACCGGAAGTCTGGATAGCGTTTGCGGTAATTAGTGCGACCGAACCCGTCGCAAGAAACGGCATAAATACCCAGATATAGTTATTTCGCCACGTTTCGAAGAATGGCTGCTCTGTCCGTAGAGAGGTAGAAGCAGCGACTATCGAGGTATTGATGCAGTAATGCGCGATTATCATCGTCAGCATCGCACCAAACAGCGCCATTGAGAATCCTTTTGCTGCCAATTCCGTCAGCGAGCCAAAGAACAGATATGCGATCTTGTATGAGGCAAAAATCGAGAACGCAAGGATTCCGGCATTAAACGTCCTGAGGACGGTGCTTTTCGTGAACCTTGTTGAGGTTACATAAGCGTCAATCGCCGCGACTATGCATGCGCTTTCAACTCCATGAAGCAGCACGATCAGGTAGACAAAGATGTCGCCTACAGAGAGATTCGATTTGGATTTGCTAAAGTCGATCGCGACACGCGAACCGACAACCAGCGCGAGTCCGGCAATAAGCATGAACTCTATTCCGAGTTCTGTATAAGGGATACGGATAGCCGAATACACGACCACCGATATCCCGACAAGGCAAAATGCCCAGTGGAACACTCTTGTAGCGTGCTTGTCATGTACGGCTTTCTTCTGGCTACCCATAACAACCGTTCTATAGAAGTACTGATTTTTTTGGTAAGGAAATGGGAGTGCGGCTTGGCCTTTTAGAGGCTATTGCTATTTTCGGATAGTATAACAACGTTTGTCAATTAAAATCTGAATTTAACGAACGAACACTGTGAAAATATACTGAGCATTCGGAAACAATATTACCGAAGCCCACCTCAGACAAATACCGGTAAATTCTCGAAGCAGGACCCCTTTCGCAATCTCCGAATTCAGCTACAAGGTATTTCTATTCTGGGAAAGATGTTAATTTGATTGAGTTTATTTTTATAGTCTGTTTGTATAGTTTTCTTGATAACTACACAATCGTGAGTTTGCGAGAATTGGTTTTTTCCCGGACAGGTTTAGAAATCACACCTTCCGGCTCTTTCGTTTCTTGATTCCTAACTCATCGAAGAGTTCGGGGAACTGACGACGAACAATATCGGAAAGCATTGCCTGAGAAATATCAAGAGTTTCAGCAGCAGTTTTGAAGACGAGGCCTGATTTGGTAAGTGCGTCGCGGAGAATATGTTTGCGAAACTGGGCGACCTCTTTTTTATATCCACTTTCCGCGTGGACATAGAAAAGAGAGCTGTAGTCTTCAGCATACCTGAGTGCGGCGGCCTCGCTGACTTTAGCTTTAACAATTGAAACGGTGTCAGCAAACAGGAGAAGCGATTCAGATACCTCACCCAATTTGAATAAGATTTTTGATTTGTTCAGTTTAGCCTCAGTCAGACCCGCAAAGTCGTCGCCCATGACGAATATCTCAAGAGCATTCTCGATCGCCAGCAGCGCCCTTCCGTAATCGCCCTGATCAAAATAGATTTGAGCCCTGGTATCGAAATTGTGGGCGAGGAATCCATCGTGACCCCCCTTCCGGTTTAGTCCAATCGCTTTCTCTATCTCAGCAGAAGCCGCTTCGAAATCCCTCTGCTCTTTCAGAACGAAAGCAAGATTACCGGTCGAAATAGCCTCAAACCGCTCATTACCCATAGCCTTTCCGGACTCAGCGGCTCTGCGATGATGCGATTCTGCGGTTACGAGATCTCCTTGCTCGGCAAAGGCAAAACCGGCCTCATTGTGAAACTGAGACTTGAGTACCTCATCGCCACTTTCGATAACCGCCTTTTCAATTCTGCGGATCTTTCTTATCGCTTCTTTGACGTTGCCCCTGGCGATCTCGGCTACGATCTCGCACATCTCGATGGACAGATACAACGGGTGCGTCTTGCGTCCCTTAAAAGTGGCCTTCGTGTAATCAAGTATCACGGCCGCCTCCTCAAATGCCCCTTGCTGTTGATATCTCCAAGCAAGATTAATCCGAGCTCCTGTGGCTTCTTCCGTCATACCCTCGCTTTCAAAGAGATCAATCGATCTCGACAGGAGGTCTTTTCCACGCTCCTGGTAATCGCGCTTGTTCGTCAGATGGCCGTGATACCCAATAAAAAAACCGCAAAGACGAAGTAGCTCCGCTGCGGTCTTGGAATCAGTTTCAGGGATATTTGGCTCGACTTCAAGATCGGGCCAAATCGCGTTCAGTGATTTGCGCATCCGTTCCGAATCGCGACTCTTTTCAGCATGCTGAGCCTCCGCAATCAACCTTTCTAATGCCTTTTCGGTGATAGTGCCGCGTAACGTTTCTTTCCCTTTGTTCATACCCATGTAGATCGTAACTGAAAAGCCGCGAGATCACAACAGATGAAATTCAATTTATCTTGATTTTCTCGAATCGATACGCGGATTCGACTAACAAATCAATCAGTTAAGGAAAAACATAAAATGAATAAAATCAAACTATCAATCGCAATGTCCGCCCTCTTTGTTGTCTTCGCAGCCACGCCGGCATACCCATGTGGTCAACAACACATGGAAAGATGTGCAGTTCCAACAACGGTTGAACAAACCGAATCCGATCAAAAAAAGCTGGACACGAAAACCATTATCGTTCTTAAGATAATCCGGTTCTTCAAATACGCGGCGCTCTAAATCATAGAAGGCTCCCACAAACGCATGGGAGCCTTTTCCTTAGATCGATACTGGACACGCCCACGGGGGGGGTCAACCCTTTCCTTTTCCGCGACCCTTGCTTCCGCCTTTGCCTTTCGGACCGCCGGGCCCCTTATTCAGTCCTTTCGGTTTCCCTTTGTTGCCTTTAGGTCCCGGATTAGACCCTGGTTTTCCTTTGGGCTTCTTTCCGGCGCCTTTACCATTGGATTTTCCGGCTTTCCTACCCGGTGGGTTCGCAGATTTAGCTTTGCCCGTGTCATTCTTACCCTTCGGATCTCCCGCTTTACCGGGTTTGCCGCCTTTGCCGGGCTTGCCGGGCTTGCCGGGCTTGCCGGGCTTGCCAAATTTCGCATTTATAAAGATCTTCTGGTCGCTCGTAGGATTCGACATACGAGCATGGGCGCGCCGGTAGGACCTACCCGGGTAACGCGATTTGATCATGATTTTGCCAAATGGCGTTGTGATCTTCGTCATCGCCGGATTCTTATGGTATTTGAACAACCGACTCTTATATTTAACGGTTCTTACAACCTTGTGCCTTCTATAGTAATCGGGCAAATTGCGGTTGTAGTAGGGCGAACGGTAATAACTCGCCCTGTCACCAAACACCCAGCCCGCAATCGCGATTGATTTGTCTATCCAGTTACCCCTAAATCCAAAATTGTCGCCATAAATCTGCCGGTTTCCCTGCACGTACACATTAGAACCCCTGCGATCCGGACGATCTCTCAAAAAAATAAGGGATGCGATCTCCTGAACCTCGTCCGGACCGAATTTCGAAAACAGAGTAAAACCTCGTTCGCCGTCCGACCTGTCCTCAAACTCCTCGATCGACACATAATCTGTAAAGCCGTCGCCGTCGAGGTCCAGATTATTCACCCCCTCTTTACTGTTGACGACCTGTTCGAGTTCTTCAATGTCTTTAACATCTTCCAACAGCGAACCAACGGCCAAAAGATCAAAGTTCTCTTTTGCCCAAACTCCGTCACCTTCACCTTCAATTTCGTCATCGGTGCGGGTCTCGACGTTATCAACTGGTTGCTGCATTTCAGGCGTGCTATCCGTCAACGCGTTCGTTTCACAACCGGTAAAAATGAAAATCCCGATAAGAAATGTCCAAAATGCTTTATCCATAGTGGTTCCTGTGCTCCTTTGGGTTTAGCTACAGACTATCACTAAATGCAACTTTGCACTTTGTTTTGATTAATTCAGAACACGCGTCAAAAAGAAGGAAAGTTGAAGATTGAGATGCCGGTCGAACGCAGAATGCCAAAGGTTGATGAGAACTTCCTGCCTCACACACACTTAATGAGAGGTAGATCCAAAAAAATGTGATCAGAATTCAGACCGGCCCGTGCTGTTTGTCATTTGGAGGAGAACTCCTCACAAACCACGGGCCTCAAATCCAGATTTGCCCGATTGAGGCGTGTACCAAGGCGAACCTGGGAGAAAAGGCCTCTCTCCCAAGGTTTGTCGCCTTATCTTACGACCGAATCCTAGCCTTTCACTCTCAGCGTCGAACGACCGCCATCAATTCCGATCGTCTGACCTGTCATCCAGCCGGATTCATCGGATAATAAAAAAGACGTTAACGCAGCGACCTCTTCCGGACGTCCAAGTCTCGGCAATGGATGCAGATCGGCGATGGACTTGGCCATCTGAGAATTCCTTGTCATCGGCTCTGCCAGCGGAGTATCCGTAAGCGATGGAGCAATGGCATTAACTCGAATTTCCGGGCTCAGCTCCGCTGCCAACGAAATGACCAGTCCCGAAACCGCCGCCTTTGCCATTCCAATTGACGCATGAAACCCGAATCCCTGTGTCGCCGCGATACTAGAGTAAAGGACCACAGACGAGGTATCCGCTGCTCCATTCTTGAGCGCTTTCTCCGCGGATTGCACGGCGAGTGCAGCACCCATCGCATTGACCCTGAAATCACTCTCGAAATCCGAAACAGTGAGCCTTTTAAGGGGCTTCAGATTGATGGTCCCAATTGCGTAGACCAAACCGTCAAGCGAATCACCGGCATCTTCAACCACTTGATTAAAGAATCCTTCGTCTTCTAAACCGCCGGTAGTATGAGATGCCCCGATTTCTTCGGCAAGCGCACGCACCGCAGATTCATCTCTCCCGGTCAGGTGTAGCTCCCACCCTGCGTCGGCCAATAACCTAGCGGTGGCCTCTCCAATTCCTCCAACCGCGCCATAAATAAGTCCTTTCTTTTTCATAATAGCCCCAATGAAATAACTTTCGAATATCTCATCCGAATGGATTCAATCACAGGCGCATAGAAATTTTTGACGAAGATTTCGGGAATAACTTGAATAAAAGCCCCGAAAAATGTTAACATCGAAGTGTTCAACATTGTTTATGTTACTTGTATGTTGTTGTTTTTTTGTGTAGAATTATCGATTATGGATAGAACCGTCTATCCGTAGTGAGATAACTCAGAACGAATTCCGGCGCTTTCTCATTGAAAGCATTTCGTTTAACAGGATTCTATTATGGTCGCTTCAAAGAATAATGAAGCCGCACGAACTGGCAATGAGCGTGGGTTTTCCCTCGTGGAACTGCTTACCGTTGTCGCAATAATGATGGTAGCGACGGGTGTTGCTTATTACTACCTGTCCGCTCATCAAGAGATGTACAAGGCCGATGAACAGGCCCTCATCATCTCTGATGTTCTTCAGGAAGCCCGTCAGCGTTCCCTGACCCAGCGGGAGACGATTCGAGTCGAAATCGACATGACCGATAACATCGTGAGACTTTTCGATGAGAATTCACCTGCGACGGTCAGTGACGACGCTCCTATCCGAACGGTCTCGCTGCTAAGTCCTACTGAGGTAACGATTGACGAACGGCCGCAACAGATAGGCGACAATCCTCCTGAGGAATTTCCGGTTCCGAACGCCAATTTCGAACAGAGCATTTATCCGAGTTCCCTCGCTCACGACGTATGCACGCTCAGATTTCAGAGCGACGGCACGGTTGTCGACCAGGGTACGAACGAAACCGGGTCCGGTGCCGTGACCACGGGTATGACTTTGCATGTCTGGAGCCCCGATGAAACCCAGCCAACGAATTCGAAAATCGCGAGGGCGATTACGGTGATCGGTACAACGGGTGCGATCAGGCTTTGGGAATACGATCCAACTTTGCAGGGTACGACTTATTGGAAAGATTCACGCCGCACAAGTATTTACGGTGCTAACTAGTGGGAGAGGCGCATCCATTCGGGTATTGATCCGGGTGCCTTAAAACGTTATGGCGAAAAGAAATAGAACACTCACGAGAAGCGAAGGCGGATTCTCATATATCGATGTGATGATCGCACTGATGATCATGATGATAGGCGTACTCGCACTTGCATCCGCTCTGGCGGCAAATCTGATTCGTTCGTACGAAACCGACAAACAGATCGTCGCTAAGCAGCTCGCACTTTCTTCGATCGAGTCGATCATTACCGCCCGAAACATTAAGAGACCGGGAACGGTTGAAGGCTGGAAATCAATCGGAAATGTTGGCAACAATGTTGAAAACGGGGTCTCTTACGGGATTTTCGTTAACGGATGGGCTCCGATCCGCGAAGACCTCGGTTGGGATGGAATAGCCGGGACCGCCGATGACGCCTGTGCTGCTGGTTCCGGCTGCAGCGTCGCAGGCCGACCTGTAAACAACAGTGCTGTAATGACCGGATTTGATAGAAAGATCGACGTTGTAGATGTTCAGGACTCCGAGCGACCGTCCCCTCCCAACCCTATAACCAGGCGTCGGATCGAGGTCACGATCAAATATTACTCAAAGGGTATTAGTCGCGAACAGAAAGTGTCGACGATGCTGACCGATTATTAAGAACGGGTTAAGAATATGAGAATTGAAGGGGCAACAACCGAATCTTCAAATAAAAAGCATCAAAGCGGATTCAGTTTGATCGAGGTACTCGTGGCAATGGTGATCTTTCTTATCGTCACCGGAGCCATCTACGGACTCCTAAGTATCGGAAGTGTTTCCAAGAACCGCTCAAGTCGGCGAACTAATATTTTGAAAAACGCGCGGGCTGCGGTTCATCTGATAGGCCGTGACGCGCTTAACGCAGGCCTTGGTTATCATCAGCAAGGTGCGATCGTACCCGACGATTTTCTGTCGACAAATTTCCAGCTTCCTGCTGACGCGGATACAGAAAGGGATATCTTGACGGCGGTAGTGGCCGGCAACGACCTTTTTACCAACGATCTCCAGAGCAGCACTACTGAGAGAACGGACTTTGTCGCATTTGCTTACCGCGACCTCGACTATTTCAATGGCAGCGCATCTTCCATTGACGATACGGTTAATGTCAGCTCGAACCCTGACTGGACTCGCCTCGAGACAAAAACCAATCACACATCGGACATGAACCAGCACGATCTCATGCTGATTGAGTCCGACAGCTCTCAGGTAGCGGTAATGGTCAGCAGTGTTCTCCCAAACGACAGGTTCGATATCCGACCGGGTGATCCACTGGGGCTGAATTTGCCTCATGACGGTACAGGATCCGGCGGGAGCCTCCTGAAGAAGTGTACCCCCACCGTGACCGAGCACTGCACGACGTATCTCGCCTCAGCAAAAAGGTTCTTCCTTGTTAGCTACAAGGTTAAACAAGATGGAACATTAGTCCGCACATTATATGGAAACAATGCAGGGGCTCCTGCAAGTGAACAAGTCCAGGAACGTCCCCTGGCATATAACGTCAAGGATTTACAGTTTACCTATCTACTTTCTGATGGGACTGTTACCGATGACCCGGCCGCAGGACCGGACGGAATTGTCGGAACAGTTGACGACCGTCCGAATGACTTCAATTTGATACGTCAATTTACGGTGTCACTGGAAGTTCAATCAACGGAACTGGATGAACAAACGGGACAGCCCGAGCTCATCCGTCTGAGCGCGACGTTTAGCGTAAGGAACCTCCAATACGATTTGGGCTAGAGAGGGGTAAAAATATGAAAAAGGTTGTAAACATAAAGAGTAGGTCGCAAAGCCAAAAAGGCAGAGAGAATGAAGCCGGTTCGGCTATCGTTATCGCTCTTCTGGTTATGATCCTTTTGATGGGCTTCGTGGCGCTTGCTATATCGAGAACATCGAATGAAACCGTTGCCTCCGCAAACGATGCGTCCGAGACAAAAACATTCGAAGCGGCTCAGGCGAGCCTCGAGGTGATGACACACAACTTTAACAAGATTTTCGACTATCAGCTCACCCCTACCACGACGGATCTCAATCGCATCAAGGGTCAGTATCCTGATGGATTCCAAAACGACTACAACTTCAACCAGTCGATTACGAAAACCAAGGCTGCCTATCCGGTTGTGATGACCGGGGCGCAGTTTCAAGGACTACACGCCCTGAGGGACGAGTGGCAGATCGATTCGACTGCAACGAGTAATTATGACGGCGTTCAGGTCGCTCTTCGCAGAAAGTTTTTCAACAACCGTATTCCGATCTTCCAGTTCGGAATCTTTTATGAAGATCCTCTCGAATTCCACCCCGGTCCCCGATTCGACTTTGGTGGGCGAGTTCACTCGAACGAACATCTTTATATGAAAGCAGGGTCGGGCCTATACTTTTCTTCGAAAGTTACGTCTGCAGGCCACATCTTTACCGATGTGATGAGAAACGGGAATTCAGCGGGCACCTATACGAACAAGATCAAGGTCAAGAACGCCAAGGGGCAATACGTTTCTCTCAACTTCGACATGGGAAGCGTGCTGGCAAGCGTCACGAATGGCTCACCGGAGATCAGTGAACCGGACATGCCGACCGCCTATCGAAATGCGAACTGGGATGCAAACGAAACTCTTTTTGAAGGAAATCTTCTTGCTGAGCAAAACCGGCTTGACCTTCCTCTGAAGATCGCGAGCCAACTCAGTGGTAACGCACTGGACTATATTGAATTGATAAAGCGCGGGAAAAGCGTTGGAGATCTTTGGAATAACGGAACAGGCACCGTTGCCGTGCCAAGCATCGTACCTGTCGTTCTCGCCAATTCTGACTCAGACGTAACGGCGAAAGAGCGTTACTATAACAAACGTGGAATCAGGATCTCGCTTGCTGACAGTAAGGCAAAACTTCCCGGTTGTGCCGGTGGCATCGGAGTTAACCCGGTCCCGGGCCCCTGCGGTATTCGACTTGACGGCGCAAGCAACGGACAGGGCAACGAAACTGACATTAACGGATCCCGCGGATACCGGCCAAGGGCAATGAAAGACGGGTATCAGGCGACGCGCATAAACGGACATCGGTTCTACAGGGGTGCCACCCTGCAGTCCTGGATAAAAATTGAAACTGTAGCGTTCAATCCGGCAACTCAATCAATCGTAACCACAGACATCACTGAGGACATTCTCAGTCTCGGCGTGACGGAAGCGGCTCCGCTGATCAATTCAGGCGGGACGACAAAGTTCGCGGTAACGGAACCTTCTAATTATGTCTCGAACAACATCGATTCACGTTCGGTCGTGAAACTTCAGAGATTCCTGATCGATGGCGGAAAAGTCGAGAATTCGAGCACAAACTATATTACAGTTACAGATCTTTCGGTTGGCGGCGAATACAATATCGTGATCACCGACGATGATGACGGTTCTGTGAACAATGGTACAGCCGGGGACTTTATGGGCGATCATTCTGCCCACAAAAAAGATGCGATCGTCGACGGCTTCTCAGATCCGGAAGTAGTGGCATTTCCGATCAAGTTATTCGATCCGAGGGAAGGAATCCATCATGACGGCTTAAACTTAGGTTCCAAGTATGGATCCAACGTACCTCGCGCAGGTGTTTTTAGCATTATTGATATAGATGTCGCGAATCTGAAGAGATTCCTGGATGGCGATTTCAACGGACAATTCCCAGATGGAACGCCATTCCATACAGCGACAGGCAACAACCTGAATTCTGCGAGCATTCCGGAAGCGAACGGATGGGTTGTGTATCTGTCTGACCGTCGTGGTGATTTTGATTTCGACGGCGAGTATGACATGGAAGACATCTACGGTAACAATGACGGGATCCTTCAGTTTGGTGAAGACGTCAACAATTCCGGAAACCTTCAAACCGACTACTTCAACGAGGCCGTTCGGTACGAAGGTCTCGGCAATCATATTCCAAAAGGTATTGCCGCGACTATGGAACACCGAATCTACCGAAGGGCGATTCGCCTGATAAATGGTCAAAGGCTGCCGGGTATCTACGATGCGTCGAATCCGAGCAATACCAAAGGGTTTACTGTCGCTTCGGAGAACGGGGTTTACACCCTCGGCAACTACAACGCCACGGGAATCGCCGCTGTCGGTACCCCAACCGCCTCTGTTGATTACTTGCCGCAGAATACAACGGCACATGTGCCCGCCTCAATTGCAGCAGATGCTGTTTCTATACTCTCAAATGCATGGACCGATGGAAACGCTTTCGAACGTGCCTTTGACAAGAGTAATCGCGTTGCATCAGAAACAACTGTGCGGTTTGCGATGATGTCGGGTGATTCACGCTCCAGCCTAATTGAGCCAGGAGAACCCAGTCAGGGTGGTGGAGACGTGCAGCTTTCAGGTGGTGTCCATAACTTTAAGAGGTTTGTTGAGAAGTGGAGCGGTCGGCGTCTGAACTATTCGGGTTCGCTGATTAATCTCTATAACTCGCGAAACAACAACGCGGCCTTTAAGTGCTGTTCCAAGGTCTATAGCCCGCCGGCTAGAAACTGGGTATTCGATGCCACATTTCTTGATCCTGACAGGCTTCCGCCGGGAACACCTTACTTTCAGACAATCCAACTTACGGGATTCCAAAGATTGGATTAGTTCTCAAAAACAAACCAAGTTCTTTCAAGGGCTGCGAATCGCAGCCCTTTTTTTGATGTGCCGCTTCCAGCTCACCAAGCTAAATCGGGGACAGATTTGTTGACGTCACATTTGATTCATACCCCTTCGCGCAGCGAACGGCTGTGTGAGTGACGGTCCGTTTACCCTAATAAGCACACATTCTCCGCGAGTGTTTTGGTATAGAATGCCTGGGAGACAAAACAGGTCTTAGCCATAGCGGAGAAAGGCATGACGAACTCCAAACCAATGAAATCCCAGGAAGAAAAAGCCTCCACATCATTTTTTAAAACAAAAAAAGAAAAACGTCTCTGGTTTTTTTTCACTATTACGGTTCTGACGATTTTCGCCTCAATCGGGTTTGCAAACGCCTTATCGGAATACCTTACCAACGAAGGATTCATCGGTTTCACATTTAGTCTCGGTTTGTTGGCAATCGCGGCCGGCATTTTCCTCACCGGTCTGAGAGCCCGGCCCCGTGGAGTTGAAATCGGGATAACCATAAGCGTCCTTGCGGTTTATGTCATTATCGCCGCACGGGCCTTCTCTGCGGAACACCGCAGCCATATTATCGAGTATAGCGTCGTTTCCCTGATTCTCTTCGAGGCGTTAAAAGAAAGGTCGGAGAACAAGAAAGTACTAATACCGGCCGTTTTTGCGATCATAGGAACAGTATTGATCGGGACAATTGACGAACTAATCCAATTCTTAATGCCAAGCCGTGTCTTCGATCTTTTCGACATATTTTTTGACTTTATTGCCTCACTGATGGCTGTCGGCGCAAGTGTATTACTTTCAACAGCTAGAACCTTCTTTCATAAGCGTAGAATTCCCAATTCTTAAAAACTATTAATTTTTTCTGCAAAATTTGAATCCAAATGGGCGGATTGAGCGGATTCATTACTTCGGTGTTTGATGTGGGTAAATTTACATACTTTGGATTGGCAAGCAGGCGTCAGGCGAGATGTGGACGCAGGAATCAGTGAACCTTTACGGAGTTCCTGCAGGTAAGGGGTGACCGAGCCCTTAGTTTCGGAAGCGACGGCGCTAATTGGATTCAAACGGTACGGCGGTTTGGGAAGTGGGCTCTTGAAACAATGAGGTACTCATTCGGCGTTGCAAGGGTTTGGTTTACAGACAGAGTCTTAAAGATTGTGATTGCTCGGCGAACTTTGTTTTTTGAAGAGGCCGGGTTGGCGGTGGCGGGTCCGAGTCGGACACGTGCGGTGTGGGACCCGCCGCCGTCTAAACCTTTTCGATTACCGCAAATTCTTCCGAAATCTCCGTTCATCTATTATCGGCGGCTGCCGTAGGGAGAATTAAGAATGCGAAAGAAATTTAGTTTTCGAACGGCACATACAGAATCTGTAAATTCCACGATCGTCAATTTTGACGCGGGCGTCGTAATCAGTTTCGACGACACGTCCATTCGCATCTGGAATCCTGTAAGCGGAACTGAAGTTTATCAGTCCGAAATCCAAAATGAGGACTCAGTGATTCCCGGTCTAGGCTCGACTTATAATTTGGAGTCCGTGATGCAGTTGGACTCTTAAAGACCTGTTCTCATCTCCGAAGGTTTCTTACTTCTCTGTTTCCAATTTTTGCAACATTTTTTCGGTCTCCGTGTGAAACGCATGTAATCACACGGAGGTTAATAATGAAAATAAGAATTAATGCTGCTTCGGTTTCTGCCGTCTTTCTTGCCATTTTTCTGTCCGCTCAAGTCCTGCTTGCGGGTTCGTATAACGTGATGACGCATGTCGTTGTCGGCTCCAACGACCGCGCAACAGGAAACCCATTGGGAAAAGTCGCCGAAAGAGCAATGAGAGAAATCCGAAGCGACTTCGATTTTCGCACGTTCAGCACAACATCCAGGCATTTCCAGTCCATGGGAATGGGAGGAAATGTTAGTTTTCAGAGTATGTTGAGAGATTTCGGCTCTTTGGAAACGCAAAAGAATCCGATTTTTGCAGAGTGGAATTACGGAGGACTTTTTGCTGATAAAGAATCCCCTGGATTATTGGGATTTAAGGCATTCAGGTTTGAAGCGAGGGTACCGGTTTCTTTTTCGGGATTACAATCGAAAGGAAATCAATCAACGTTTGTGAAATACGAGAACGTACGGCTTTCCATGAACAACGTGCTTCTTAAGGAAGACACGCCAAAAGTGATCGCCACGCTTCCATTGCCTCGCAACGACGAAATGCTCTTTTTTATTCTTCACGTGAAGAAATCCTCGGACTAGCCGTGCCTGCAAATGACGCGGGGCTGCCGTGCTAGAATCTCGAAAAGAAGTTTCTAGAGGTTTTTATGCGAGATCTAATTCTTACCGTTTTTATGATTGGACTTTTCGCCACTGCAGCCGCCGCCCAATTCACCGTAAAACTCGACGTTAGGGCAAACGACCGGGCCCTTGAGGACCAAACCAGGAGTCTCATACTTGGCGAGTTCGAATCCGTCAAAGACATTGCGTTTTCAAAAGATGCGAAATTCGGCCTGACTCTTGAGGTCATCAAGCGGCCCATCGGCGAAAACACTGCAGACATCTATGTTTCCGTCGTAGCAACTTCAGCTGCTTCATGTGTACTCGCGCTCGATTCGAACGGGAGGGTCGAAAGCCGCCAGGGATGCCGCGAATTTTTGACACTAAACACCTTTGTCGGCCGCGAGACCGAATTGGAGGAAATTGCAGGCGATATCGCGTCAGGCTTCAACTCTTATGTGCTCGAACCTCTTCGCGAAGTGAGCCGTCAAAACGGGCAACTGTGATCATGATCATAGATTTTCTCCCCGGAACATATAGAATTGGCGCATGAATCCATTTGACGCCGATAATGCGGACTTTTCAAAACCCCTTGATTTCCTTTTTCATTGTCACCAGCGCATCGCGGCAAATCTGGAGGGTTTGCGGCGGGCAGCGGGGGATTTAAAGGTTGCTGAACCTTCCGATATTCCAACCGTTATTGAGACAGTAAGCGGAGTATTGACCTACCTTTCCTCGGCAGGTGCGAAGCACACTCTGGACGAAGAAGTATCGCTCTTTCCCCGAATACGCAACCACAACGATGACGGTACGGAAGAGATATTCGAAGTCCTTGATCAATTGGAATCTCAGCACAAAAGAGCCGCAAGCATAGAAGGCCGTTTGGCCACGATGGCCGAGAGTCTCGCCTTGATCGAAAGACCTGACACCAACTCTATTGACCTGTTCAACGATCTTGCCGAGAGCCTGTACGACCTCTACAAGCCGCATATTCAAATCGAGAACGAATTCGTATTTCCGGCCTCCGCACAAATACTTACCGCTGGCGAACAGCTTGAAGCGGGCAAAGAAATGTACGCCCGGAGGCGTACAAAAATAAAGCCGCTGGAAAAAGGGCGTTCCTAAGCGCCGCTCTCCATTTCAATCGCAAGTGGAAAAAGTAAATTGTTTTCCAGGTGAATATGCCTGTGAAGATCGCGCTCGAGTTCTTCAAGACCGAAGTAAAGTGCGGTGTAGCTTGGACATGCCCCTGCGGGCGGCTTGTATTCTTTTGAAGCTTTTCGCATGTCTTTAAGAATTGATCCGGCAGTCTCGTGCTCAAAGCTCATCATCCTAATCGGATTCCGCACTTCACCAAAGGGCGCGAAAGGTCTGTTCTCTCCGGTTTGAACCGATCTTGCGAGTTTTTCTATGTACGGAAAGAGTACCTGTTCTTCCCTCATCAAGTGTGGCCCTAAGTCCAGGGCGAGAGCGTGAAAATGGTCGCGAATGACAAAAAGCTCTTCATGCGCCTGCCCGTGTTTCTCACACACCTTCTTAAGTAGAGGGCTTAGTCTCTCGATCTCATTGCGGGTGTACGTATGATGCTTCTGAACTATATGAGCGATTAGTTCGACCGGATCTGCGGGCGGCTCGGCCTCGCTCCCGTTTTCCGAATCGAGTACGGCTTCAAGTCTTGACGTGACCCCCGCCTCGTCTGCATCTGCGATCCGGCAGGCCTCTTCGAGGCTTTTAGATCCGCCGCAGCAATAATCGATCTTAAACTCTTCAAATACGCGAACCGTTGCCGGAGATTCCAACGCTATCTCTCTTACTGTCTTTGTCAACATCTCTCAAATCCTCCTATGCGCCATTCTCATCAAAGATTGTCTATGTTAGGCGCAAAAAAAAACATGACCGAAGTCATGTTCGCTGCGACGTTTTTAACATTTCGCTAGATTAGCCCGGCGTGTTCGGCTCTCCGAATCGCCTCGAGCCTCGAATGCGCGTTCAGCTTTTTCAGAATATGCTGAACATGATTGTTTACTGTTGAGCGGCTTATGCTCAATTCCTTTGCAATCGCGGCACTTGTCTTTCCTTTTGAGAGACTCTGCAGTACCTCTCTTTCCCGTTCAGTAAGCGGTGTCTCCCGCACAGGGCTCCTGGCTGTAGACTCGGCGGCTGTGTCATCCGCAACGAAATCTTTCACTAAAACCTCTAATCGTTTTCTCCGGTCGATTTCCCTGACGATGTGAATCGTCGAAGGCATCGTTGCCCCGTCTACCTTCGCGATCATGACCGAGACGTTGCACCAAAGGGACCTGTCACCGGCCTTTACCTTGAGATCAAAATTCCTCATTTTGCTGCCCTGGTACGCAGCGTCGAAAACGCAACAATCGGCTGAACAAAACTTGCCGCAATCGTCATAGCCCTGGATTATTTCCGCACACATCGTGCCGATTGCCTCCTCGGCCGGAATCCCAAAAAATTCTATTGCAGCATCATTCCAAAATTCGATGTTGTGCATTCCGTCAACCGAAAACGCTGCATCTGCGGTACTTTCAACAAGATCTCGGATTTCACGACGCTTCATATGGACAAATTCGACTAGGCATCTTAACCAGAAAAATGATTCGTTCTAACTATTGTTCACCGTATCACGAATCGCAATCATACATAAAGAGATAAGAAGGTACGTTTATCGGTTGGAGCAACGTGGTCCTTTCAAAGACAACAACTTATGGAATTCGCGCGATGGTTTACTTGGCAGGCCACGCTGATTCGCATCCATGCAGTCTCCAGGAGGTAGCAGATTTTGAAAAAATTCCGCCGGCGTACCTGGGAAAGATACTTGGAGATCTTAGAAAACATGGACTTCTGGTGTCGGCGAAAGGCATTCATGGCGGCTATGAGCTAGCCGAACCGGCGAGCGAGATTACCCTTTGGAAGATTTGTGAAGTGTTGGATCCCATTCCGGAATCACGTTCCTGCATTCTCGGTTTTGAAGACTGCGGTGAGGGCCACAGATGCGAACTTGACGAAGCGTGGTTACCGCTTAGAAGGAGCTTTATAGGTCTGCTGAAGTCGACAACGATCGGAGACTTGGCGGGACCGAGAGAAAAAGAGGGTGCTCTGGAAACACTCGAATTGGAGACAGTTGAAGATGTTTATGCCAATTACAAAGAATAGTTATTTCAAATCAGCAGGTCTCGTAGCTTTTGCTGTTGCATTGCTGATCGGAATACTGGCCGCGGCAGGATTTGGTCAGGATCCCGGAAGAAAAGTTTTTGAAACCAAATGCTTCAGCTGTCACAACATTGGCGGGGGCAACAAGCAGGGTCCCGATCTGAAGGGCGTGACTGACCGTCGGTCGGAGGAGTGGCTAAAAGAGTTCATTCGAACTCCGACAGCGATGAGCAGGAAAGACCAGGATGCAGCTTCTTTATTCAAGGACTTCGCCCCTGAGATTATGCCGGACCAATCGCTGACCGATGAGGAAATGGATTCCCTCCTGAAGACGATAAAAACGCTTTCGGACAGCGGCGAAATGTTTACGCCTGAAGGCGCGAAACTGGCGCGTCCTATTCGAAGGAGCGATGTTCGTGAAGGCTGGCGTCTGTTCACCGGCCAAAAGGAATTCGAAAACGGCGGGGTCGCCTGCAGCACATGCCACGGAATTGGAAGTTTCGGTTCTTACGGCGGCGGAACGCTGGGGCCGGACCTGACTGCTACAAATATCAAATATCGTGACCCCGAATTGATCCTGATACTTCAGGAGCCCAATTTCCCGACAATGACCGAGATGTTCAGGGATCACAAACTCACCGAAGAGGAAATCGTTCAGGTTTTCGCGTATCTAAAACATTCTAAGGAAGTTAGTCCAAATGCAGCAATAGCGGCTACTACCGACAGCGGCGCTGTTGAACCGAGATTCCTAATCACGGGTTTCGTATTCACTGTGCTCGCGCTCGTGGGCTTGAATTTTGTTTGGCGCAAACGTCACGGCAACGTCCGGGGCGACATCGTGGAGAGGTCGAAAATATGAATTGGATAAAGGACATGATCAGTCCAAAGACTCGTTCCTGGGAAGAGTTCTACAGGAATCGATGGCAGCACGACAAGGTCATCAGAAGTACGCACGGCGTCAATTGCACGGGCGGCTGCAGTTGGAATATCTATGTCAAACAAGGAATCGTAACCTGGGAAATGCAGGCGCTCGACTATCCCCTGCTCGAAGACGGAATCCCGCCTTACGAACCGAGAGGATGCCAGCGGGGTATCTCATACTCCTGGTATTTATACAGCCCGATCAGAGTTAAGTATCCCTACCTGCGGGGAGCCCTACAGGATATTTGGCGCAAGGCCAAAGAAAAGCACAGCGACCCGGTAAAAGCTTGGGAATCGATTATGAACAACCCCGCTCAAAGGGCACGATTCCAGCGCGCACGCGGGAAAGGCGGATTTCGAAGGGCCAGCTGGGACGAGGTTCAGGAGATTATCGCTGCGTCCTGTATTCACACTATTAAAAAACACGGACCTGACCGGATCATCGGGTTTTCACCGATCCCGGCTATGTCTTTCCTTTCATATGGCGCCGGATCCCGTTTCCTCCAGCTTATGGGCGGAGTAAACCTGAGTTTTTACGACTGGTATTGTGATCTTCCGCCCGCCTCCCCGGAGATCTGGGGTGAGCAAACCGATGTTTGTGAGAGCGCGGACTGGTATAACTCGAAATTCATCGCGGTCATGGGCTCAAACCTGAACATGACGCGGACCCCTGATTGTCACTTTGCCGCAGAGGCAAGGCACAACGGCACAAAGATGGTCGTAATGGCCCCCGACTTCAGCCAGGTTGCGAAATACGCAGACCAGTGGATACCGGTTTTGGCCGGTCAGGACGGTGCCTACTGGCAAGCCGTTAACCATGTAATTCTCAAAGAGTTCCACCACGAACAACGAACGCCTTATTTTATAGAGTATTCGAAGAAATACACCGACTCGCCGTTCCTGATCGAGCTCGTCAAAACCGAGACCGGTTACGAGGCCGGAAGACTGGTGCGGGCTTCTAAGACAGACCGCTATGCGGGTGAAGAAAATGGAGAATGGAAATTCCTTATTTGGGATGAGCATTCGAACGCGCCGCGGACACCGGGTGGAACGATGGGGCATCGTTGGGGCACCCAGGAAGGCAATTGGAACCTGGAATTTATAGACCCGACCGACGGCTCCGAGATCGCTCCTAAACTATCGCTTCTGGAAGGTTCCGAAGAAACCGTGCAGGTAGTAACGCGCGAATTTGGCAGCGGCAACGTTGCTAAACGCGGAGTTCCTACAAGAACCATACAGACTGAAGACGGTGAAAAGATTGTTACGACAGTATACGACCTCCTGATGGCGCAATTTGGTGTTTCGAGAGGGCTCGAAGGTGACTATCCTTCCGACTACGATGATGAGAATTCAGCCTACACGCCGGCATGGCAAGAGAAATTTTCAGGTATCGACCGTAAAACCGTAATAAAATTTGCCCGCGAATGGTCAGTAACCGCCCGCGAGACCGAAGGCAAATGCATGGTCATCATCGGTGCCGGCATCAATCACTGGTATCACAACAATTTGATCTACAGGTCCGCAATAACAGCTCTTATGCTATGCGGTTGCGTTGGAAAGAATGGCGGCGGACTGAATCACTATGTCGGACAAGAGAAACTCGCACCGGTGGCGTCATGGTCAAACCTAGCCTTCGCGAAGGACTGGATCGGCCCGTCAAGGCTCCAGAATGCGCCGTCGTGGCACTACATAAACAGTGAACAGTGGCGTTATGAGAAAGAGTTTTCTCAATACCACACTCTGCCCGAAAACACCGCGGTGAACGGCGCTGGCTCGGTTGCAAAGGGACATACTGCAGATGTTCAGATCAAAGCGGTGCGAAACGGATGGCTTCCTTTTTACCCCCAGTTTGAGAAACCCAATCACGAGATTCTTGCTGATGCGGCCGCTGTGGGAGTGAATAGTCCGGAAGACACAGCTGCTTATGTTGCAAAACAGCTCAAGGACAAGAAACTCAAATTCTCTGCGGAAGACCCGAGCAATCCGGCAAACTTCCCTAGAGTCTGGTTCATCTGGCGCGGTAACGCCCTTATGTCCAGCGCGAAGGGACATGAATTTTTCCTGAAGTATTACTTGGGAACTCACCACAATGATGTCGCCGAGCAATGCGCCGAAGGTTCTGTTAACGACATCAATGTCGAAAGAGAGGCCGCGGAAGGAAAGATGGACCTCGTTGTCGATCTGAACTTCCGAATGGACACATCTGCGCTTTACTCGGACATTATTCTCCCGGCAGCAACCTGGTATGAAAAGGCCGACCTCAACTCGACAGATATGCACTCGTTTATCCACCCGCTTTCGGAAGCTGTTCCGCCGTGTTGGGAATCGAGAAGCGACTGGGAGATCTTCAGGGGGCTTGCAAAGAAAGTAAGCGAACTCGCTGAAACCAACTTACCGGAACCGGTCCGTGACCTGGTCACGGTACCGCTGCTTCACGATTCTCCGGATGAGATTTCACAACCTGAGATCAAAGACTGGTCAAAAGGCGAATGCGAACCGATCCCGGGGAAAACGATGCCGCACGTGAAGGTTGTCGAAAGAGACTACGCGAATCTTTACAAGAGGTTCATCTCTTTCGGTCCCAATGTCAGGAACGGTCTCGGGGCTCATGGCGTGAAGTACGAAACCGAGGACCTCTACGAAGAAGTAATCGAATCAAGGAAATACCCGGTCGAGGAATGGGGCGGCGGAAAATACCCCTCGATCAAGAGAGCGGAAGACGCGGCGAATATGATCCTCCATTTTGCTCCGGAATCAAACGGAGAGTTGGCCTACCGCGGCTACAAGTTCATGGAGAAAAAGGTCGGCCGTATATTGGCAGACCTCGCTGAGAAAAGCCGGCATGCACGGGCAAGCTACGCGGATCTTCAGGCGCAGCCCAAGAGAATTATCAACAGTCCGGTTTGGTCGGGACTTGTCGATGAAGGCAGAGCCTATGCGCCGTTCACTTACAACTACGAAAAACTTGTGCCATGGCGAACGCTTACCGGAAGACAGCACTATTACCAGGACCAGGAAGGTTATATCGCGTTCGGCGAAAACCTGCCGACGTACAAGCCATCGCCTCTTCCTGCTGATTACGGTGATCTAAAGGTCAGCCCGACTGACGGTAAAGCCTTAGCATTAAACTACTTAACGCCGCACGGGAAGTGGCATATTCACTCAACCTACTCGGATAACCACCGAATGATGACCCTTTCAAGGGGTTGTGAACCTCTTTGGTTGAACGATGAAGACGCCGCGAGCCTCGGCATCAACGATAACGACTGGGTCGAGGTCTACAACGACAATGGCGTTTTTTGCACGCGCTGTATCGTCTCGGCACGAATTCCAAGAGGTGTTTGTATTCAATACCACTCACCCGAAAGAACGCTTGGTGTTCCGAAATCGCCGCTTCGGGGAAACCGAAGAGCCGGAGGCCACAACAGCCTTACGAGAATTCGATTAAAACCCACGCTGATGATGGGCGGCTACGGTCAATACACGTATCACTTTAATTATTGGGGCCCGACCGGTGTCAACCGCGACACGTTCATCATGGTCAGGAAACTGGAGAAGGTCACTTACTAAAGGCCTGAAAGGAGAACTATGGACGTCAGACTTCAAACTTCGATGGTGTTTCATTTGGATAAGTGTATCGGGTGCCACACCTGTTCGATCGCCTGCAAGAACGTCTGGACCGATCGCGAGGGCGCGGAGTACATGTGGTGGAATAACGTTGAGACCAAGCCCGGAACAGGATATCCGACTGCCTGGGAAGACCAGACTAAATATAAGGGCGGCTGGGAGAGTAACGGTGAAAAGCCTGGCCTCAAGATGGGTTCTAAGAGTTCGCGGTTACTCAACATCTTTCATAACCCGGATCTTCCGAAACTGGACGATTATTACGAACCTTGGACCTACGAATACGAAAACCTCTTTGACGCACCTGAGGGAGCAGATCAGCCGACCGCTCGCCCTGTTTCGATGATTACGGGTGAGTACATGGAGATCGAAGCGGGACCAAACTGGGACGACGATCTCAGCGGTTCGCCTGTGTATGCGGCAAATGACCCGAACCTCGATGCACTGACTGAGGAACAAAGAGAGGAATTGTTCGATATCGAACGACTCGTGTTCTTCTATCTTCCGCGCATTTGCAACCACTGCCTAAATCCCAGTTGTGTTGCTTCATGCCCTTCAGGCGCAATCTATAAGCGAGGCGAGGATGGCGTGGTCCTGATCAACCAGGACAAATGCCGTGCATGGAGAATGTGTGTAACCGCGTGCCCCTACAAGAAGACCTTCTATAACTGGTCGACCGGCAAAAGCGAAAAATGCATCTTGTGTTTTCCGCGTCTCGAGACGGGTCAGGCACCGGCTTGCTTCCATTCCTGCGTCGGACGGATTAGGTATCTGGGAGGCTTGCTATACGACGCAGACAAACTAGTCGATTCGGTCAACGTTCCGGATGGCCACCTTGTTGACGCGCATCGCGATATCCTCCTCGACCCGCACGACCCCGAAGTCAGGAAAGGCGCGATGAAGAACGGGATCGATGAGAGAACACTCGAGGCTGTCGAGCGGTCACCGGTCTACAAGTTTGTGAAGGAATGGGGACTTGCCCTGCCGCTTCACCCTGAATTCCGCACATTGCCGATGCTGTTTTACGTCCCGCCGATGTTGCCGGTGATGGCAAACACTGAGGACGGAGTGTACGACACTGCGAACGATGAACTATTCAGTCCGATTGAGAAGTCGAGGCTGCCGCTGGAGTTCATGGCGAGCCTGTTTTCAGCGGGCAATATCGATCATGTTTCGCTTGCGCTTAAGAAGCAGTATGCAGTGAGGCTATTCAAGCGGTTGGAAACGGTAGGAGATATTGACGCCGAAACTGTCAGGGTGGCACTTGAAGAATGCGGTATGGACGAGGCCGAAGCTGAAGCGATCTATCGGCTGACCTCGCTGCCGACGATGGACGAACGGGTTGTCATTCCACCATCACACCGCGAAGAAGCACTTCAAATGCTCAATGACGATATGTGGGACGAGAAAGGCAAGGCCGGACTTGGTTCGAGGAACCTACCGGTAAGGGGAAGCTAACCGAAATGATGAAGAACGACCCAGTACAGATAACCAGAGAAAAGGCGCGAGCCGGGATCGAGACTGTGAAAACGGCTGAGAAGATTATGCTTAGCGAGGCCGAGAATGAGTTGTTTGCGCATTTTGCGGATGTCCTTGAGTATCCGGGCGACACGCATTCAGACTTGATTTCGAAATGCGGCTCGCTGGCTAAGGAAGCCTTCGCCGGCAGTTCCCCTCTTTTGCACGAATTCGCCGATGCTTTTCACGAGTTGACCCTGGATGAATCGAGAGAGTACTACTCGAGAACGTTTGATCTCAATCCGGTATGCGGACTCGATATCGGTCACCACCTTTTTGGGGAGGACTACAAACGCGGCGCTTTTCTGGCGAATCTTCGCGAAACACAGCTTCCCTACGAACTAAAACAGGAGTTTCAGTTGCCGGACTATTTACCGGTTCTGCTGCGCCTGATGACCAAGCTGGACAATGACGAACTTCGTGCCTCGCTGATTGGATGTTGTTTGCTGCCGGCATTGAAAACAATGAAGGAAGCGCTGAAGAAAAAAGAGAATGTGTATGGTGACGCCATTGGATTTCTGGAGTCAGCACTGCTGAGTATTGCCGAACAATCATTGCATGACCAACCCGGCGTCGAAAACGAGAGGTACCAATATGCTTAACTACTTCCTGTTTGTTGTCTTACCCTACATGGCGTTCGCGATATTCGTGGTCGTGTCAATCTACCGGTTCGTGACTAACAGGTTTTCGTATTCGAGCCTTTCATCACAATTCCTCGAGGGAGATGAGCTTTTCTACGGATCCGTACCGTGGCACATCGGAATCCTCGGATCCCTTTTGGGACACGTAATCGGATTTCTGATTCCAAACCAAGTGCTTTGGTTTAACAGCGTTCCGCTGCGGCTCTACATCCTGGAGGTCACCGGCCTTGTATTCGGATTGCTGGCCCTGGTCGGCGTGGTTGCCCTTTTCTGGCGGCGAGTCAGCACTCCGAAGATACGTGCAGTATCGTCACCGATGGATTACGTGGTGGTAGTGCTGTTGCTTGTTCAAGTGGCACTGGGAGTTTTCACAGCTCTTTTCTATCGATGGGGATCTTCATGGTATGCCGCAACGCTCGTTCCCTATCTTTATTCGCTGTTTTCTTTCCGACCTGATCTGAGTCTCGTCGTAACGATGCCCCTCGTGGTCAAACTCCACATCATCGGGGCGTTCACGATCCTGTTGGTTTTTCCGTTTTCAAGACTGGTGCATATGTTCTCAATCCCGATCACCTATCTCTGGCGTCCTTATCAGGTCGTTAAGTGGAATTGGGACCGGGAGAGGATTCGTGGCCAGTACACACGGGACAAGACCCAGATTGCCGGTCATAAGTAATTGAATTAATGGTGCTTAGATGAGTTTAAGAACGCTAAAAATAATTTCGATATTGATCACCGTGATCGGCGCTGCCGTGATCTGGTCGAACGGAACATTCCGGCAGTATGGTGATCAGAGCGGTTATCAACCGCTTCAGCCGATCAATTTCTCCCATAAAGTGCACGCGGGCGACAACAGCATCAACTGCACATATTGCCATACCTCTGCAGATACATCCCGGGTAGCCGGAATCCCTACTGCAGAGAATTGTATGGCTTGTCACGATCAGGTTAAGCCGGACTCCCCCGAGATCCAGAAGATCTCGATGGCACTGAAGAGGAATGAACCTATCAGATGGGTGAAGGTCAACGACCTGCCGGACCACGCGATCTTCAACCACAGCAGGCACGTAAATGCGGGAGTAAACTGCAACACTTGCCACGGACCGGTTGAAACGATGGAAAGGATCAGCCAGGAGAGCACCTTTTCAATGGGTTCATGTGTCAACTGTCACAGAACTCATAAGGATGCCGTTTTGGACCAAGACGGCAATCCGATAAAGATCCTGGATTCGAATAAGAAGACTCTCAAGACGTCGACAGACTGCGCAGTATGCCACCACTGAGGAAATGGTTTTTATGAACCGCGAAAAGACTTGGAAACAATTTCTCGAAACCGATGAGAACGGCAAACCCGTCGGGATCAGCCGCCCTATCAACGGATTCTCAAGGCGTTCATTCCTGGCCGCGCTGGGCTACACCGCCGCCGGAGCGGCATTGATGAGCTGCCGGGTACCGGAACAGGCAGTTGTTCCATATCTGAAGAAGCCGGCTGAAGTCACACCGGGCATGGCAAATTGGTACGCGTCTACCTGCGGCGGATGCAATGCCGGCTGCGGTACGCTCATGAAGGTTAGAGACGGGCGTCCAATCAAGCTGGAAGGAAATCCGGACCACCCGGTGTCCAAAGGAGGGCTTTGCTCCGTTGCCCACTCCCTGGTGTTTGGGCTGTTTGATCCGGAACGGCTGAAGGGCCCGACTCTTGATGCGAAGGACACGGATTGGGCCGCGATCGATAAAGAGGTGATTGCGAAGCTGGCCGATTCAAAGTCAGCCGGAAAGAAAGTTCGAGTTCTCACGCCAAGAATTACAAGTCCCACCTCGCGTGCCGTGCTGAGAAGATTCATTGGAAGTTATGAGGATGCGAAACTCGTGGAGTATGAGCCGTTCGGTCCGGCG
Organism: Pyrinomonadaceae bacterium; assembly: GCA_013003215.1. GTDB lineage: Bacteria > Acidobacteriota > Blastocatellia > Pyrinomonadales > Pyrinomonadaceae > Aridibacter. The sequence goes on along the minus strand of JABDKD010000143.1, from coordinate 16,616 downwards.
GCGATCGTTCATGCTCACGGTATCAGCCATTCCAACAAATCCCTGCCTACTTACGACATCGAGAAGGCACACATTGTGGTCGGATTCGAAGCTGATTTCCTTGGAACCTGGATCTCGCCGGTTGCTTTCACAAAAGCATATTCTTCCGCCAGGGAGCTCAAGAACGGGTCAAAGGAAATGCTCAAACACATTCAATTTGAAAGCCGCATCTCCGTCACCGGTGCCAATGCCGATTACCGGCACACGGCCTCCCCGAAAGAACAAAGGCTCTGTCTGAACTACCTTCTTGGAAAGGTCTCTGCCGATCACGTTGCTGATTCCTTAACAATTCCTGAAGGGCTGAAAAAAGCAGTTGATGAAGCTGCAGCGGAATTGTCGAAGAACAAGGGCAGTTCGCTCGTAGTGTGCGGATCCGGTAATCCTGACGTCCAGCTTTTGGTAAATGCAATTAATAATGCCCTCGAGAATTATGGAACGACTGTTGTAATACCCGCTGCCTCGGAAGAGGCCGAAGAAGCGCTTAGTTTCGATGACCTTGTTTCCGAAGCTGAATCTGGAGACGTCGGTGCGTTGTTCATGGTCGATGTTAATCCTTTATACGAGGCTCCTGACGCTGCGAGATTTAACGAAGCCATTAAGAAGATTCCGTTGACAGTTTCAATGACATCAACCGGCAATGAGACTTCTGCGGCATGCAAAGTCGTCTGTGCGATTCCCCATCATCTCGAGAGCTGGGACGACTCGAACGTCCGTACCGGCGTGTTCAGCATAAGCCAACCGGCAATTTCCCCGCTCTATAAGACCAGGCATTACCAAGAAAGCTTCATGCGCTGGATGGGCGAGGAGACAGAGTTCTATCGAGAGCTTCAGCGGAACTGGAAAGAAACGCTTTTCACAAAACAAGACAAATTCAGCGATTTCAACGATTTCTGGGATAAGTCGCTCCATGATGGCGTCTTTGAAGAGTCCCAGAGCCCTGCGACTCCTGCCAGTTACTCCTCTGACGGTCTCGACAATGCTGTTCAAAAAACCGTCGACACGTCGAAAGAAGGGTACTCATTGGTTCTCTACCAAAAACCCGGAATTCTGGACGGAAGATTTGCGAACAGTCCGTGGCTTCAGGAACTTCCCGATCCGATCTCCAAGGTGACATGGGACAACTACGCGTTGGTTTCAGATGAAACTGCTTCCGCACTTGGAGTTGTGGAAGGTGACCCGATAAAGATCACGAAGGGTGAAAACTCGATAGAGATCCCGGTGCTCATCCAACCCGGACAAGCCAATGACTGCCTTTCGGTCGCAATAGGCTACGGCCGTACCAAAGCGGGTAACGCCGGAAACGACGTTGGAGTTAATGCGGCGATCTTTGCGGAATACGGAAATGGCCTCAGGAGTTTCGAGATCGACGGGATCACAGTGGCGAAATCGACGGCTGCTGCTACCCAGTTCGCAAAAATGCAAATCGAGCCGTCCGCGCACGAACGGCCGTTGATCAAGGAGTACTCCCTCGCCGCTTACAAGGACGGAAAGGTTGACATCGAGGAGACCGAATTCGAAAAGCTCTTCAGCGAGCACGAGTATCCGGAACACAAATGGGGTATGGCGGTAGACCTGAGCGCTTGCACCGGCTGTAATGCATGCGTTCTAAGTTGCCAGGCTGAAAACAATATCCCGGTCGTTGGAAAGGACGAGGTCGGACTTCAAAGAGATATGCACTGGCTGAGAATAGACCGGTATTTCGACGAATCCGCGGATGAGCCAACGACACGTTTCCAACCGCTGCCCTGTATGCACTGTGAGAACGCTTCCTGCGAAATGGTGTGCCCTGTCCTGGCGACAGTCCACAGCACTGAAGGACTAAATATGCAGGTGTACAACCGCTGCGTCGGCACACGCTATTGCGCCAACAACTGCGCTTACAAGGTCAGACGCTTCAACTGGTTTGAATACCCTCACGACGACCCGACTGCGAATCTTGCTCTCAACCCGGATGTGACCGTCCGGTCAAGAGGTGTAATGGAAAAATGCACGATGTGCGTGCAGCGTATCGAAGAGAAGAAGATTGTCGCGAGAAATGAAAACCGCGAAATAAAAGACGGAGAGATCCAGACTGCATGTCAGCAAAGTTGTCCGGCGAATGCGATTGAGTTTGGAGATACAAAGAATTTGAAGAGCCGGGTTGTTGCGTTGAAGAAATCGGGCCGGAACTATGTGCTGCTGGAAGATCTCAACACAAAACCGGCAGTAAGTTACCTGGCTAAGATTACTAATTCTGAAGACCACGGAGAGGAGCATTAAATGGCTGTGCCTATGGATAGACGAGGCCTGACGAGGGAGGAGGCGAGACTGCACGAAGAAGTCGGTCGTTTGACCGAGCATCCCGTCTATTCCCCTCTTCGGAAGCCTCTGGTCGGCGGAGACAAGAGCTACAGTGACATTACGAATGACATTCATTCGATCCATGAAGGAAAAGCCGGATTCGGATGGTGGATCGCATTCACGATCTCATTGATACTGCTGTTGGCCGGTATCGTTTCGGGCTATTTGACCGTAACTATCGGTATCGGAACCTGGGGCCTGAATAAGACGGTCGGCTGGGCTTTCGACATTACGAATTTCGTTTTTTGGATCGGAATCGGTCACGCGGGAACCTTTATTTCAGCGATCCTCTATCTCTTTAACCAGAAGTGGAGAACCTCGATAAACCGTTCAGCGGAGGCGATGACCCTGTTCGCCGTAATGTGCGCGGGCATCTTCCCGATAATACATATGGGAAGACCCTGGCTGTTCTATTGGTTCCTTCCCTACCCGAATACACGAGGTTCCCTTTGGGTTAATTTCCGATCACCTCTGTTGTGGGACTTTTTCGCGATCTCAACTTATTTCACGATCTCCCTGGTGTTTTGGTATTTGGGATTGCTTCCGGACCTCGCAACCGCCCGGGACCGCGCGAAACCGGGATGGCGCAAGACATTCTATACGGTGCTATGTCTCGGATGGGATGGATCGAACCGGACGTGGTCAAGATATGAGACAGTTTACGGAATCCTCGCGGCCCTTGCGACCCCGCTTGTATTATCCGTGCACAGTATTGTTAGTTTCGACTTTGCCACATCGCTGATACCGGGCTGGCACTCAACGATATTCCCGCCATATTTTGTTGCAGGAGCAGTATTTAGCGGTTTCGCGATGGTGATGACGTTGATGATTCTGGTAAGGAAGGTGATGCGTCTGGAGAACTACATCACAATCGACCATTTCGAAAAGATGTGCCTCGTAACCCTTCTTACGGGCTCAATTGTAGGCCTAGCGTACATTACCGAACTGTTTATCGGTTTTTACGGGGGAAATCCGAACGAGATATTCATGATCATCAACCGGCTGCTCGGTCCATACGCCTGGGCCTACTGGATAATGTTCGGTTGCAACGCCCTGTTGCCTCAGCTTTTCTGGATCAAGAAGATAAGACGCTCTATCCCGCTGATCTTTGTTATGAGCATCTTCATAAACATTGGAATGTGGTTCGAGAGATTCGTGATCATCATGGTCAGTTTGCACCGCGACTATCTACCATCCAGTTGGACGTACTACATGCCGAGTTATGTCGAGGTCGGGCTGCTTGTCGGATCGTTCGGTCTGTTTTTTTCAGCGTTCCTCGTTTTCCTGAGACTATTCCCGATCATCGCCGCGAGCGAAGTAAAAGGAGTTTTGAACTATGCGAAGCACAAACACGGCGCATGAACGGTTCACCGCCGCGTATTTTGACAACGAAGACGACCTTGTGGCCAGCGCCGCCGAAGCGCGGCTTCGCGGACTCGAGATCTATGATGCGTTTACGCCGTTTCCGGTGCACGGTCTGGATGATGCTGTAGGAATCAAACCATCGAGGTTAACTTGGGTCGCATTTTGCGGCGGACTATTAGGACTGCTAACCGCGATTGGCCTGCAGGTTTGGACTTCAGCTTATGCATGGGCGTTGAATATTGGTGGTAAACCCTTCAACTCGGTGCCCTTGTGGGTTCCCGTGGCATTTGAACTGACGGTTCTTTTCGCGGGGCTAAGCGCGATAGGAGCGCTTTTCATAATTTCGGGCCTGCATCCTTTTAGCAAGAGAAAGAGTCTCGAGGGAGTAAACGACGGGAATTTCGTACTCGTTTTGAAACAACCTGACGGTTCTTATGATTCGGATCGCGCACGGTCGATCTTTAACGAAAATGGCGCGTTTAGAATTGAGGAGGGACTAGAGTTTTGAAAAGAACATTTTCCGCGATAGCTTTTTTTCTGCTACCGGTGATCGTCATCGGAGGGATGTGGATCCTGAATCGCGATGTGACGACTCGTAACCGGGAATATCCCACTCAAATGGGTGTGAGTCCCGCGCAGCTTTCACAAACCGAAAACCCGGTACTGCCGAACAGGATGACACTGCAGAAACCTCCGAAAGGGACGATCGCACGTGGCTTCATGCCGTTTCACTACGGATCTGAACCGGAAGAAGCAAAACGTGCCGGTGCGGAACTGACAAACCCATTCGAATCCAACGATGAAAACCTAATGAGAGGTAAATACGTGTACGAGAAGAATTGCATGGTTTGTCATGGAACGACCGGAGGAGGCGACGGCCCGATAATACCCAAGTTCCCAAACCCCCCGGCATTCAAGACTGAGGCATCCAGGTCGCTTGCGGATGGCGAGCTTTTTCACGTGATTACCCGAGGAAGGAACAATATGCCGCCCCAGGAATCCGTGCTGTCGGCGGCTGACCGCTGGAAGGTGCTTCTATACATACGAGAACTTCAGTCTGAGGAGCAAAACACAAAATGAACGGCTTCTTAAAACAAAACGAAAAGAACATTCTCTACGCAATGGCCGCGATCGGAGTTGCCGGAATAGTCGGCGGATTTCTGTTGAGTCCGAGGTTCTGGCAGTCTTTTCTTCACAACTCATACTTCTTTATGACGATCGCGCTCGGCGGCGCCGTATTTGTAGCAGTCAACCACGTCGCAAATGCGGGGTGGCACACCACCTTCAGACGCGTGCCCGAAGCGATGACGACATATATCTGGGTTGGGGCGATCACGATCCTGGCGATTTATCTCGGCAAAGAAACGCTTTACGAATGGACGTATACGTCTTATTCGCATCACGGACACGAGCTCACTTTTAAGAACACGTATCTTGATTCCGCCTTCTTCCTTATAAGAATGCTTGTAATTCTCGCGTGTTGGTGCGGCCTGACCTTTCTCCTTCGTCGTGAGTCCTTCAAGCAGGATGCAACCGGAGATATTGTGCACACATCGCGCTCGAAAACCTGGTCAGCGCTTTTCCTGGTGGTTTTTGGAATAACGTTTACCTTCGCCAGTTTCGATTGGATCATGTCAATTGAGCCGATGTTCTTTAGCACTATCTATGGTTTCTATCATATTGCAGGCGTGCTACTTAGCGGCACAGCAGCAATCACGCTTTTGACGATATTGTTAAAGCGAAGGGGTTATCTTGAAGGTGTTGGGGATAAGCAGATGCACGCCCTTGGCAAACTGGTACTCGGTTTTGCAACCTTCTGGGCCTACATATGGGTCTGCCAATATCTCTTGATTTATTACGCAAATATTCCTGAAGAGACGATTCATTATGTAAAACGGACCTCGCCCAACGGGTGGTGGCAAGTGTTTATCCTTGCCTTGTTCTTGAACTGGATTGTTCCGTTCCTGATGCTTCTCCGAAAGAAAGTGAAAATGTATGAAAACTGGATGCTTGCAGCTTGCGGCATTGTCCTGATAGGTCACTGGGTAGATATCTACATTCAGATCTTTCCGACGTTCTACCCGACGCCCATGATCGGATTCGTCGACATCGCGTTGCTTTTGGGTTTCAGTGCTCTCTTCATTTTCGTATTTACGAAGGGCCTGAGCGCGGACGCGCTTGTACCGAGAAACGATCCGTATCTTTCAGAAGCGGAATGGCAGGGCCATTAGCGCCCACGGTTTTGCTGTGTGTCCTCAATGGATCTTGCGATAGATAAAATCCTCGAAAGCGATCATAGGGAAATTGATGTGATCCTCGAACGGTTGGATGAAGCCTTTGAGCGCGGTATTGTCGCTGATATCCACTTTTTGACCGATTACTTTTGGGCCCGTCTCGCGATGCATATCCGAGCAGAGCACTTGCACCTGTTCCCTGCGGTTCTGGATGCGGTCGGCTCAAAAGCAGGGAACGCAGTTTCAATTTCCCGTCCGACACTTGCCCATGCTGAAGAGGTGTTAATAATCCTCCGTTCTGAACACAACTTCTTTATGGACGAACTCGCTGATGTGATGAAAAGGCTTCGGAGGATCGTCCGGTTGCGGGATCCCGTGCCGGCGGTTGGCCTCCCACTCATTCGAACTCAGATAGGAAGAGTAGTTGAGACCTTGGCAAGTCACAACGCGGTCGAGGAATCGGAAGTCTATATATGGGTGGAAGAAATGGTTTCAAATGCTAAAAAAGCCAAACTGAAAACGGAAATTGCCAGGGAGCTAAAGAACATTCCGCCGCGTTTCGACTCGTCGAATCTACAATAATCGCATCAATCATGAATCAAATTTCCGCTCGCTCAGCGCGACTAAAGCAAATACTCAAGTGTTTTGAACAACACCAGACCCGCTACGCCATTGACTCCAGGATTAGCTCGATATCTTCTTCGGTTGTGTCCGGATTGATAAAGCAGAATCTGGCAACCGTTTCTTTTTCAGATCCGTTTCGCCATTTTGTTGGAGCTACAAGGGCAATTCCCTCGCGGTGATTTCGGTAGGTCCACTCATTATAATCCGTTGAGGTCCATCCCTTTCTTCGAAATATGACTATCGAGAGACTCGGGCCATGAACGAGTTCCAGATAATCAGACTTCTCGATCTTCGAAGCTGCAATACCCGCTAGCTCGACACCTCTTTCCACGGAGATTCGATACCGTTCAGTTCCATACATCGCAAGCGAAAACCAAAGAGGCAAGCCACGAGTACGCCGAGTGAGCTGAATCTGATAGTCCGCAGGATTGAAACCGTCGGCTCCCTCATCCGAAATGATATCCAGATATGATCCCTCCTGCATATGGGTTTGCCGGGCTAGTTCAGGGTTCCGGTAAATTACCGCCCCGCAGTCGTATGGTGCGAAGAGCCATTTATGCGGGTCGATTGTAATGCTGTCTGATCTTTCTATGCCTTGGAACTGTTCCCTTAAGATCTCGCTGGACAGGGCTCCACCGCCATACGCGGCATCAACGTGCATCCAAAGCGATTCCCTTTCACAGATCTCGGCTATCGTATCCAACTCATCTACAATTCCGGCATTTGTTGTTCCAGCTGTCGCGATGACCGCGAATACGCGACGGCGCTCAGACCCGGGAAGTCCCGTGAGAGTTCTTGCCAGGTCTTTACCGGTGAACTCGCGCTCGGTCTCAACGGAAATCACATCTGCATCGATAACCTTGGCCATCGTTTGTATTGAAGAATGGGCTGTCCGGGCGGCAATCAGAATTCCCCTTTCTTTCTCGGGTTTGTCGCGACGCCAATATTCTCTTGCTACTGTTATTGCCGACAGGTTCGCAGCCGTTCCGCCCGAGGTAAAGACGCCTGTCGCCGTTTCCGGAAGTCCCGTGAGTGAAACGAGCCATTCCATCGCCTGGTTTTCGGCAAAAATACACCCCGCTCCTTCAAGCCAAAACGCACCGTGTACATTTGATGCCGCGGTCACAAGGTCGAACATCACAGCGGCCCTTGTCGGTGCCGCAGGAACAAATGCAAGATGTCTCGGGTGGTCGATCGAAACGCTCGCCTTTACGAGAATGTCCTGGAAAATCTGAAAAGCCTTTTCACCCCCAATCCCGGAGGGTGTGATCGTCTCACCTACTTTTCGTTTGAGGTCTTTTTCACTCACAGGGAATCCCAATCTGGGATCGGTCTCTGTTATTCGGCTGATTGCGTACTTGATTACGTCCAGAGACATTTCGACGAGATCGATATCGACACTGTGTGTTTTCATATGTTTTGTTGTGACGTAACTACATCGATTCCTGAAAGTCGCTGAATCTTTTTTGCGACAGACAAAAATTGGCTTTCGGAAATCGTATTTAGACGCCTGTGGTCTCCGCTAAATGCTGCCACGTTTCCTCTTGAAGAAACTACATATTGGTCAGGAATTGGCCGCGACGGAAGGTATAACTGCACTTCCGCCGGCGTTATTCGATTCAGAATCTCAACATAACTGTCCAGGTCGGAATCGGTCGGCCGTTTAAGAATCATCGTTTGCACGGCAAGACGACCCTCAAACTCATTGTTCAGCATTTCGATTCCCTTTACGATTGACTCGAGTTCGATTCCAACGGCAGGTCGGTCGATTTTTTGAAATGCCTCTTCGGTCCACGCATCGAGCTTGCAAAATATTCTGTCTGCGGCAAGAAGTTCCTTACGCACTTCAGCGTTCAGAAGCAGAGAGGAATTCGTGAGTACCACTATCGGTTGATCGGCAATAGCCTTTATCCCCCTGATCACCTCGCCCAGGTTTAGCGCAAGCGTTGGCTCACCGCTGCCCGAAAACGTGATCGCTTCAGCTGTCTGCCATTCCGATTCCTTGAAGTCCGAAAGGATTCTGCTGGTCGGAACAAAGACCTCCCTCGATGTTTGAACACGATTGATTTTACCTAATTGGCAATAAACACATTCAAATGAACAGATCGAATCAACTGCAAGCACATCGATGCCGAGGGACCTGCCGAGCCTCCACGAATTCACAGGGCCATAGACTGTTTTTGGTATTTCTTTAAGTTCATTCATATCAATACGTTAGAAGCCCACCCGGGCGATTCACAGCAATCTTGATTCTAGACGTTTTAGTGCGCTTTTTGAACTGGCATTTTCAATCATAAAAATGATGTGAATTGACCATTGTCACCATTTACGTAAAGCGCAATGATTGCCTAAGGGATAAGAAGATAAGGTTATCAGAATATACCTTATTAGGGGTTTTGCTGTGCTCAAATCAAGAGACAGCCCCGGGCTTTTGGAACTCCCGGATTTCCACCCTGCTACAATTTGTAAGGACTCAACTATGGAAAAAACGACTCCAAAAGGTGCCAATCGTATTCTATTCATGAACACATTTGCATTCACGATTTGTTTTGCGGCCTGGATGCTAAACGGAGTACTCGTAACCTTTCTTACTTCAAACCAAATATACGATTGGGGACCAACCGAAATCGGCTGGCTTTTGGGTATCCCGGTGCTAACCGGGGCCATATTCCGACTTCCCGCTGGCTTACTTACCGATAAGTTCGGTGGAAAACCGATCTACACTGCCCTCCTGATGATTTGTGCGATCCCTATGTTTCTCGTTTCTTATGCCGATTCTTACTGGGCATTCGCATTGTTTAGTTTCGGGTTTGGGCTCGCAGGCGTCAGTTTTTCGATCGGTATTGCGTATACGTCGGTCTGGTTTCCGAAAGAACGCCAGGGCGTAGCGCTTGGAATATTCGGCGCAGGTAATGCGGGGGCGGCACTAACGACGTTGCTCGGGCCTACGCTCTTAAACTACTTCACGAGCAACGGGGCCAATCTGGACGGGTGGCGAAAACTGCCCGTCGTATATGCAGCCGTTCTTGCTGCTACAGGAATACTCTTTTTCCTTTTCACCACCAACAAGAAACCGAAGTCCTCGAACAAGACGCTTGCCGGACAACTTGAACCATTGAAAGACATTAGGGTCTGGCGATTCGGCCTCTATTACTTCCTTGTTTTCGGTTGCTTTGTCGCTTTTTCACAATGGCTAGTTCCCTATTTTGTAAACGTTTACTATCTCCCCCTCGTGACCGCCGGTATTCTCGCAGCTCTCTTCAGCTTCCCTTCAGGAGTGATCAGGGCATTCGGCGGGTGGTTGAGCGACAGGTTTGGTGGCCGGAAAGTCATGTACTGGGTTCTGGGTTCCTCTGTTCTTATCTCGTTCCTTCTTATTGTTCCTCGAATGGAGATCACATCACCCGGAAAAGGTGTCCTGGCGGCGCGAGACGGTGTCGTAACGGCCGTCGCACCGGACTCCATCTCTGTTGACGATGTCAAATACCCGGTGAAGAAGAAAGAAGGAAAACTTGATGATCTAGGCGAGGGCTTACTCGTTTTTCCGACCAAAGAGATGTGGCAGGAGCCTGCGGTTGAGGTCGGACAGAAAGTTAAGAGGAAAGAGCTGCTCGCAAAGGGAGTCACCAAGATCTTTTTCCAGGCAAATGTCTGGGTCTTCGCGGTACTTGTGATTCTGATCGGTGCAATCTGGGGCATCGGAAAAGCCGCCGTTTATAAGCACATACCTGAGTACTTTCCCGAGGAGGTTGGTGTTGTTGGCGGAATGGTTGGAGTACTGGGAGGCCTGGGAGGCTTCTTTAGCCCGATCATATTTGGATACCTTCTCGACGGAACCGGGCTATGGACGAGTGCCTGGATGTTTATGTTCCTCCTCTCCGCTATCTGTCTGATCTGGATGCACAGGGTGGTCCAGAAAATGATGCACGCAGAAGAACCCGAGCTTATGAAGAAGATGGACAAATAGGCTCAAAGGAAAGATATGTCTAAATCAAACCTGTCAGAGTGGAACGTCGAGGATGTCGAGTTTTGGAATTCGAAAGGAAAATCGATAGCGAACAGGAATCTCTGGATCTCAATTCCGAGCCTTCTTGTCGGGTTCGCCGTCTGGCTGATGTGGGGGATCATCACGGTTCAGATGAAGAACCTCGGTTTTCCTTTCGAGCAAAATGAGCTCTTTACACTCACCGCGATCGCCGGACTCACCGGCGCGACTCTGAGAATCCCCAGCTCGTTTTTCATAAGGCTCGCCGGCGGAAGAAACACGATTTTCTTCACAACTGCGTTACTAATGATTCCCGCATTGGGTGCCGCGATTGCCCTGCAAAATAAAGACACGCCGCTCTGGATATTTCAGATCCTCGCTTTGTTGTCAGGTCTAGGCGGAGGAAATTTTGCCTCTTCTATGAGCAACATCAGTTTCTTTTATCCTAAGAAGAAACAGGGATTTGCTCTCGGTATGAACGCTGGTTTGGGTAACTTTGGCGTCACCACCATGCAGATATTGATTCCCCTGGCAATGACGATACCGATCGTTGGTGCCCTCAGCGGCGAGCCGATGATTCTGACCAGCAACAGCGGAACGATCTTCAAACGCATCGCCGCAGGCTCGGAAACGTTTTTATCAAACGCAGGCTGGGTATGGATGTTCTTTTTGATCCCGCTGGCATTTCTTGGTTGGTTCCGGATGAACAACATAACGACTGAAGCCGTTACACCCGCCCTTAAGGGCACCCTCGTCTCGTTTGCGAGAATCGGCTGGCTTCTTGTCATCGCTCTTGCGGCTGCTACCCTCGGTCTTGTTGTCATCCTTTCGTTTCCGGGTGTTACCTGGGTCAAATGGCTGACACTTCCGTTAGTAGTAGCGGTAACGGTCGTTGCACTCAAGGCGCTTTCTCCCGGTGAGATCCGGGATAACCTGCAACGCCAGTACCGAATATTCGGCGACAAACACACGTGGGTAATGACGATCATCTATACGATGACCTTTGGCTCATTTATCGGCTTTGCGGCGGCGGTGGGGCTTTCGATCAAGTTTATTTTCGGCGTCCAGCACCTGATGGTAGACGGTGTATTGACCCACGACACGCCCAATCCGGCCGGCCCCGCAACCTTTATGTATGTGTGGGTTGGTGCGTTCATTGGTGCGCTCATTCGACCCGTAGGCGGCTGGATCTCTGACAAAACAGGCGGCGCTATCGTCACTCAAATTGTGTCGATCGTAATGATCGTTTGTTCAGTCGGGGTCGGGTACTTCGCGAAACTCGCTTATGCGTCGCCGACGCCGCAGGATTATTTCCTGCCGTTTTTCATTCTGCTGGTGATTCTTTTCACCGCTACGGGTATCGGAAACGGGTCGACCTTCAGAACAATCGGTGTGATCTTTGAAGAAGAAAAACGCGGTCCGGTATTAGGATGGACCTCAGCCGTTGCAGCATACGGTGCGTTCATTATTCCACAGGTCATTGGTGAACAAATGGCGGCGAAGACACCGGAATATGCGATGTACGGATTTGCAGTTTTTTATGCCGTGTGTGCGGTACTGAATTGGTGGTTCTACCTTGGACCAAAGGCTGACTACAAGAACCCATAAAGGCTTATGAAGATAAGAATTAGCGGAAACTCCCTGCGGCTCAGGCTATCCGTGAGCGAAGTTGAAGAATTCGAGCGAAACGGAAGGGTCAATGACTCAGTGCAATTCGGGCTCGGTACGACGCCCACACTGACTTACAGTTTGAGACGCTCTGAAGCAATCGGCAATGTAAACGCCGAATTCTATGACAACCAGATATTGATAAGCATTCCCGCCGCCGAGGCCGATGAGTGGGCAAGAACCGACACGATCGGAATAACGGCTACACAAGGCCTGAACGGAAGCGGGATTTTGCGCATTCTGATCGAAAAGGACTTCGTCTGCCTGAACAAACGTCCCCACGTAGATGAAACGGATTTGTACCCGCACCCGAATGCACAAGGAGTTTGCTGAGATTGGTGCCATGACGGCACCGGAGGAATACAAATGAAAAGATTTCATATCGTCGTCATGATCGTAATTCTGACGGCGTTTGTTTCGGCCCAGACGAATGTTAAGACAGACTCTACCCCCGAAGCAGTGACTGAGAGCACCCCGGTGGCTGACGTTCCACCTACTTCCGACAATTCTGAAAGGCTTCGCGAATTGGAAGAGAAGATGGAAGAGCTGCAAAGGCAGATCGTCATGCTCAAGAATTTGCTTGACGAAAAAACCCCGGCGGCTTCGACCCGACCCGCAGCGGAAACGCTCGCACCCCGCACTGCTAAAGCGGCCGTGAAAAAAGTAACCCTACCGGCTGCCAAAGCGACGAAAGACAAGAGCGATTTGAGCTTCGATGCAGGGGATTTTCGCATCACACCTTACGGGATAATCTTTTTCAACTCATATATCAACAGCGGAGGTACAAACAACGCAGATGACCCGCTTTGGGCGATTCCTGCCACACTCGGCAACGCCGGGGCAAGCGCACGGCAGACGAGGCTCGGGGTACGGGTTGAAGGTGGCAAACTCGGCGGTGCGAATGTAAAAGGAGTCGTGGAGGCTGACTTCTATGGCGGATTTCCGGGAGTGGGAGTTGGCGAGCACATGGGAGTCGTCAGGCTACGGCTCGCACACGTACGACTCGACTGGGAAAAGACCTCGCTGGTTATTGGGCAGGATTGGATTCCGTTTGCACCAAACAGCCCGACTTCTCTGGCAGCCGCTGCGATCCCGCAGTTTGCTGCGGCTGGAAACCCTTGGTCCAGGCTTCCGCAGGTCCGCGTAGACCATAAGCTGGGAAATGGCTTTATGCTGCAAGGCGCTATCCTTGCGCCGGGGACGGGTGACTTTCCTGCGGGCGGCGCGACCCCAGCATTACTGCAGCCGGGCTCGGGCGCTGTTTCCAGAATGCCTTTCTTCCAGGGAAGACTTTCGTACGCGAACGGCGATTGGATGGGCTCGGGCAAGAAAGGGACGATAGGTTTGGGCACCCATATAGGAAGGTCACGGATCTCGAATCCCGCAGTTACCCGAAACGTTGATTCCTACGGACTCGCAGTGGATTGGAACTTTTGGGCTGCTAAACGTCTTAGTGTTAAAGGTGAAGCGTTCTTTGGCGAGAATCTCGGAGGGTTCCAGGCCGGAGTTTTCCAGGGCTATAACACTAGTTTTGGCGCATTCGTAATGCCTGAAGGATCGGTCGGAGATATAAAGGGCATCCGGACAAAGGGGGGTTGGATACAATTCGGCTTCACGGTTCCCGCGTTCAAAGATCGCTTAAATCTTTATGCTTCAACAGGAATCGACGACCCGTTCGACGGAGATCTCAGAAACGTGTCGGGAAGGAATTTCAGATCACAAAACTTTGGATATGCCTTTGACGCGATTTACGATATCTCAAAACGATTTTCGGTCGGCACGGAGTTCAGGCGTCTCGAAACACGCTACATATTTGGCACGAGAGACGATTTTAATCACCTGAATTTTGCCGCGAGATACAAGTTCTAGTTACAAGAATGTCTTGAACGGGTTCGAAAACCGCGGGTTTCCTGTTGCGTTCTCGAACCCGTTCACATTCGTATAGACCTTGTCTACTATTGCAATCACAACGAATTTGCCACTCAACAAGGGTTGTTATATTTTGATTGCGTACTGGCAGCAAGAATTTATAGCAAACAATTCGGGCAGCGTTATCCTCGCCTCACCGGTTCGTGTCTGAAACTCCGGATTTGGTTTGTGTCAATCCACAAGAAAGTTTGCCGGGTCTAACTGATATCCGGCGTTTCGTTTGATGCTATTGAAAGCATACTGAACTCAGGTACCGACTCTTCAGGTACGGCGTCCGAAGGCCGTGTTCCTGTAATCGGCGTAGCCTGCAAAAAATGGTCAAATAGCCCGGAGGAGAAATCGCATGACAATTACTCTTGAAGGATTTATGGACACTGTAAAGCGTCGAAGTCCCGGAGAAAACGAGTTCCATCAAGCCGTGACTGAGGTCGTTGAGACCCTTATCCCATTCGTAAACAGCAACCCTAAGTATAACGAGGCGAAGATATTAGAAAGGCTCAGTGAACCTGACAGGGCTGTCATGTTTCGAATCACCTGGAACGACGACGAAGGAAAGGTGCACGTAAACCGCGGCTACAGGGTTCAGTGGAACAACGCGATTGGGCCCTACAAAGGAGGGCTCCGGTTTCACGAAAGCGTAAACCTTAGTGTTCTAAAGTTTTTGGCATTTGAACAAACATTTAAGAACAGTCTTACCGGCCTCCAGATGGGAGGCGGAAAGGGTGGTTCCGATTTTGATCCGAAGGGTAAGTCAGACAACGAAGTCATGCGTTTCTGTCAGGCATTCATGACCGAACTCCAGAAGCACATCGGTCAATACACGGATGTCCCGGCTGGGGACATTGGGGTCGGAGCGAGAGAGATCGGTTTCTTATTTGGTCAGTACAAGCGGCTTGCGCGTGAGTTCACGGGTGTGCTGACAGGCAAAGGCCTGGAATACGGGGGAAGCCTGATCCGTTCCGAGGCAACGGGTTACGGCTGTACGTATTTTCTCCAAAACATGCTCTCGCACACAGGTGCGGGAATCGAAGGCAAGACCGCGCTGGTTTCAGGGTCGGGCAACGTCGCACAATACGCAGTTGAAAAGCTCAATCACCTTGGCGCAAAGCCCGTTACCGTCTCGGATTCATCCGGATTCGTCTATGACAAGGATGGAATCGATTTGGACAAACTTGAGTATCTGAAGGAACTTAAAAACGTACGCAGGGGCCGTGTTTCTGAATATGCCTCCGAGTTTGGAGCCGAGTATCACGAGGGTAAAAAGCCCTGGAATGTGGATTGTGACTTCGCTCTTCCTTGCGCGACACAGAACGAGATTGATGAGAATGACGCGAAGGCTCTTGTCGGAAATGGCTGTAAAGCGGTATCCGAGGGCGCGAATATGCCCACGACCGCAGCGGGCGCGGAGGTCTTTTTGGAATCCGGAATACTCTATGGACCTGGCAAAGCCGCAAACGCGGGCGGCGTGGCTGTATCGGGTCTGGAGATGTCACAGAACAGTTCGCGCATTAGATGGTCAAGGGATGAAGTCGATGAGCGCCTCAAGAAGATCATGAAGAACATACACTCCGCATGCGTTGAACACGGAACCGAAGGCGAATCGGTAAATTATGTGAGAGGATCAAATATTGCCGGATTCATAAAGGTTGCCAATGCGATGATCGCTCAGGGGATCACATAGCTCAGGCGTGCCTGGCGCTCACGGCGTCAAGGTATAGATCCATGCGTATGTCTGCACGCGTGTATGGAGTATCGGGGTTCAAGGGAATTTCCTTGAACCCAAATTTTTTGTAAAGCCGGATCGCCGGGACCTGTTTCCTGTTTGATTCGAGTACGATCCGGACGAAGCCTTTTTGTCTTGCGTAGTCGATGAAGGCCTCCATTAGTTTATCGCCAATTCCGTATCCCCTGTAACCGTTCGTTACCGCCATTTTGGCAAGTTCAACGACTCCTTCGCTTTCCGGTATCAACGCAACTGTTCCAACAGCTTCGCCACCGACAAGTGCAAAAAATATCTGCCCCCCTGGCTTGATTATGTGTTCGGCGGGGTGATCCAACTGTTCGCGGTCATGCTCCTCAACTTCGTACATCTCCCGAATCCATTCGTAGTTTAGGGTCGCGAATTCAGGGGCGAGCTCATTTGAAAACGTCTGGACCGAAACGGGATCCTTTGGTGCAATTGTTTCGAGGGTTCTTTCCTTAAACCCCGATTCTCCAACCTTATTTTCCAATAACGAGAGAAACTCCAGAGCGTCCGCTTCCGGTAGCATTCGTTTCATGGTAGAGGTCCCCGCCGCCCAAACTTTTTCGAACTCGGGAAGGCGGTCAATTGCTTTTTTTGAAAGCTTCATTATTCTTTTGCGGTTGTCGCTTCCGGATTTTTCGGTTTCAAGATAGCCCGCTTTTACCATCTTATTGACGATGCTTACGAT
>JABDKD010000128.1 GCA_013003215.1 Pyrinomonadaceae bacterium | reverse complement strand
TGTTAAGAAAAAGCGAAATTAGTGAATAGTGAATAGTGAATAGTGAATAGTGAATAGTGAATAGTGAATAGTGAATAAACGTTACTCATTTGAAGAGATTATTGTTTTTCGGAGGCCCGAGATCATTCTCCCTATTTCATCGCTATCGGCGTAAAACGATCTATATTCTTCGCTGCTTACATAGCCCAGCCTCTTTGCAATCAGAATTTGCGTAGCAATCTCACTTGCTGAGCCTTGCGCTATAGCCAAGAAATGAAGAAATTCCTTTTTTGAAGATCGTGCTGAACCCTCGGCTATATTCGAAGAAACTGATACCGATGCTCGCCGAAGCTGCTGCGCAAGACCGTACCATTCTCTTTTAGGAAAGCATTCGGTTACATTGTAGATTGAAACGGAAAGGTCAATAGACTTTTTCCAAACATTGAGTCTTTCGTGAGGTCGCATGTGAGGTTGCTCCTTATTGTGATTGGTTATTGGTTATTGGTAAATACTAGTTTGATTCAATTCAATTTAGAATCATTTTCGAAGTTAATGACAACCATTAACGATTTACGATTCACTATTCACTATTCACTATTCACTATTCACTATTCACTAATTCTCCCAAATCCTGCCCACGAATTGCTGTTGTGCGATGTAATCTCCACTTCTTCTGCGCCCACCGCGTCCCACCATGACTCAAAGTCCTCACGCGAAATATAAAAAGCGGTCGGAGCTACCAAGTGATCAAACACAATGTTGTGCTGCTCTCTCCACCCAAACGAACCTATGTGATTCAGATAGTCATTATAGAAAAGCTTTGAAGCCAAAGCTGGAGAAGATTTGTTAATCGGCCTGTAAAGAAATTTAGACGCAATAAATACTCCTGCAGTGGGAAGCTTCGAGAGCTGGTAAAGGGCGGGTTGATTGAGTTTGGATGTAAAGCCTTCCCGTAGCGGGTTGACGTACTTGATAATCCAATCGTTGTTTTCCTTGCCGTACACCCAGGCGGAAACATGACCATCTTTTAACACTTTGGAACACAATGATTTAAAGGCCTTTTGGGGGTCAGGAGTATGATGTAGGACTCCAACTGAGAAAGCGTAATCAAAACATTGCTTAAAGGGCAGTTTGAAAATATCAGCCTGAACGATGTGCGCATTGGGAAGGCCGCGAGTTGCTTCAAAAGCGGAATCGACGGCGGCACTTAAATCGATACCCACCACTTCCCCGGCACCCCATTCATGTGCGAGAGCAGTGTGCCGCCCCTTACCGCAACCACCCTCAAGAACGATCTTTCCTTCGAAAAAGTCCTTTCTTACAGGTTGTAACCATCCCAAAAACTGTTCGGAGTATTTATCATCCTCCTGGGTAAAATTGGTCCATTGCCAACCGAAGTTCTTTGCAGTTTCGGCTTTTTCCTTTTCAATTGATGAGAGCTCCGCGAATCTTGGTACGCCGCGCTCGATCGGATATTCCCTTTCACACTTAACACATGAAAGACAGCCTTCAATGATCTCATCATCCTCGCGCGGCTCTTCATGCACGAGTTTTAAGTCACCTCCGCAAACGGGGCATGCGAGCATTTCGAGAAGTCTCTCTTTCATTGGTTAGTCGCCGGTTGGGTAATCGTTTTTCAACTAAACGTTCGTCAGAATAGCGTTGGCAGAAACGCAAATCTAAATTGCCCCTAGCTTCAGCTAGGGGACCTGAATCTCTTACTCCCGATACGGGCTTAAGCCCCAGGACCGTTGGATTCGCATTAATACCCCTAGCTGAAGCTAGGGGCATTTAAAACGTTCTCAATCTCAGCCGAGGTCACCCGTAACCCGCAACCGCCTCCTTCAATCCTTCAAGCTCTGCGATTGGGAACTCCTGGTGCCAATTCTCTTCGAATTCATCTACATCGCGTTCTTCAAACATTTGTTGAAAGGTAGTGAGAAACGCTTTGGCTATACCGAACGGATCCCCTTCAAAATGATAGACGACCTCTCCATGTTTGCGGCTTGATGTCGGGTATTCGGTAATCTCAATCGTGGCTATATCTCCGGTCCGCGTAAATGCAAAATCGTATTCTTCGGGATCCCGGTTCCATTTTAGCTCGCGTGTGTAATCGCCTTCGGTGCAAAGCATTCCTGAAACGGTGTTGAGCATATCGGAAAGCGCGGTCTTATGAGGCGCATGGGCCGTCGTCGTATGAAACTCGGCTCCGTCGTGTTCGAACCCAACAGACATCCACCCGCATTGAGGTGAGTTAAAACTGACTTCAAAGTTGCTAGACATATTCGATCCCGGCCATCCAAATTCTTTGAGTTGACGTTCCGAATTATAACCTAGAACGCCTTGCCACGCGTATACACCAACTTCCCTCGTGTCATATTGTTCGCGAGCCGTGCTTCAACGCTTGCTTGGATCGATCTCCGGTTACATAATTTAGGTAATTCAGACGCGGTAAGAGCCGAGATCGATTAGCAAATGAGACAGTATCAAGCACTTCTAAAGCACGTGTTGGACAACGGAAACCGTCATGAAGACCGTACCGGGGTTGGCACCATTTCTTCATTCGGTTACCAAACAAGATTCGATTTGAAGGAGGGCTTTCCGATCGTAACGACAAAGCGCGTCCCCTTCAGGTGGGTCGCCGAGGAACTTTTCTGGTTTCTTTCAGGAGATACGAACGAAGCGAATCTTCACGAAAGGGGTGTAGATATTTGGAAGGAATGGGCCGACGAAGAACACACCTCCCGGTTTGGACGCGAGGTTGGCGACCTTGGGCCGATATATGGTTATCTCTGGAGGAGCTTTGGCGGTGACTATCCTGAGCGTAATGGTTTTGATCAGATCGCCTGGCTTATCAACGAGATCGAAACGAATCCGAATTCCCGTCGCCTGATCGTTTCCGGTTGGAACCCGGAGCAGGCCGATCAGGTCGATCTTCCTCCGTGTCACACGTTTTGGCATCTAAAAGTTGAAAATGAGAAGACACTGCATTGCCAGCTTTATCAGCGCAGCGCCGATGCTTTTCTTGGAGTTCCATTCAATATTTCGTCTTACGCTTTGATGACCCATATGATCGCCCGGGTCTGTGGGCTGGAGGCGGGTGAGTTTATTCATACGTTTGGTGACCTGCACATTTACATGAATCATCTCGAACAAGTAAACACGTTGTTGGAAAGGGAGCCGCTGCCTTTGCCGAAACTCGAGTTCATTGATGCCGATAACTTAAAGGGGCTTGAAGGACTCCTGTCGATGTCGATGGAGAATCTGAAACTCATCGGCTACAAATCGCACAAGAAGATCGCGGCACCGGTGGCGGTCTAGCGTTTTAACAGGGATGAAGTATATGAAGGAGATACTTGTTAGAAGATTCGCGGGAAGTATGAGTGTTTTCGATCAACCGAGTTCGTTATGAACTTATAGAATCGCATTAGGACTTACCTTCAATCTGGCGATCCCCTTTATCCCCTTCACCCCTGTTAACATGAACAAATGAAAAGATTTCTGACAGCTAAATGGATCGACCTTTTGATGGCAAACTATGCTGTCGAACCGGAGCTGCTTGAATCGCGTGTTCCGCCCGGCACGGAACTCGATCTTTTTGAAGACAAATGCTTTGTCAGCGTCGTCGCGTTTCAATTCGTCGATACAAAAGTATTGGGAATTCCGGTTCCCGGACACACCGACTTTGAAGAGGTAAACCTTAGGTTCTATGTCACTTACAAATCGGGATCGGAACTAAGAAGGGGCGTGGTTTTTGTCAAAGAGATCGTCCCTAAAGCGATGATTACATTTGTCGCCCGAACGGTTTACGGCGAGCCGTACGAAACGTGGTCGATGTCGCACACAAGAACCGAGAACGAATTGACTTACCGCTGGTCAGATAACGAAGTGGCCAACCGAATGAATGTTGAGATCGGTGAGAACCTGGGGGAGCCCGGGGTCAATTCAGTAGAAGAGTTCATTACGGAACACTATTGGGGTTACACAAAACGAGGCGAAAACCGTACGGACGAGTATAGGGTCGCGCATCCGAAATGGGATTTATTCGATCTCAACTACGCTGAACTTGAGATTGATTTCGGCGGAACTTATGGACCCGAATTTGAGTTTCTGACAGATGCAGAGCCTGATTCCCTGCTGTTGGCGAAAGGTTCAGAGATTGAAGTTTACAAAGGTAAGAAACTTAGAACTAAGAACTGAAAACTAAGAACTGGGAACTAAAAACTTGGATCGTGAGAGCCAAAGGGTGTTTTCTTCATTAGTCTGTTTCCGTGCCGGAACCCGGAACCATCTTGAAGTCGAGATTCTAAGAAAAAAATTATCAGCCATCAATTCTTAGTTTTCAGTCATCCGTCTTCAGTTCTTAGTTCTTTGTTCTTTGTTCTTTGTTCTTTGTTCTTTGTTCTTTGTTCTTTGTTCTTTGTTCTTTGTTCTTTGTTCTTTGTTCTTTGTTCTTTGTTCAATCTTATGGCCATAATCGGAATAGTAGCGGTTGCGGAAAATCTTGCGATCGGAAAAGACGGCAAGCTGCCGTGGCATTATTCGGAGGACCTGAAGTTCTTCAAACGAACGACCTCGGGGCACACCGTCGTAATGGGCTATAATACTTGGCTTTCGATCGGAAAACCCTTGCCAAAACGTCTCAATGTGATCATGTCGCGTTCGAGATCGATAGAATATAAAGAAAGAGTGCTGGTGCTCAGAAATGTAGATGATGCTGTCGTGCTTTCGAAATATATTAATGGAGACATGTTCATCATTGGCGGCACCCACACCTACCGGAGCTTCGCGCACGTGATCGAGAAATGGATTGTCACGAGGATTCCTGAAACGATTGAAAACGCTGACGCGTTTATGCCATCAGATTTTCTCGACGAATTTGAGTCCTCAGCTTCAGAAGAACTCGCTGGCGGGCTAGAGGTTCAAACCTACCTTCGAGAATAATTTTAAAAATCTCTGAACAAAACTGGAATCCCCTGCCTATTGTGCTTCTGTGTAGTGTTGAGATGTCTGGAGTAGGACTTCTTCTTGAAAAGAAAGATCGAGCACTACTTTAGAAAAGGCTAATCCCTCTCAATCACATCGGTCACCCGACCGATCAGACTGTTCAGCCTGACCGATTTTCATTCAATTCATATCACCTTCGATTTACATGACTGCTCGCTGAGTTGAGCACAACCCCCCTTAAAATTCAGAAAACAAACAGTTTCCAGAATTGCGCCAATCTCTGGCATGTAAATCGCGCTAAAAATACCCGCCCTGAGACGAGAATGTCCAGATTACACCAAGATAAAGAAGGTACACACCAAATGAACAAACTTAACCGCACAATCACCTCAGTATTTGTAATGGCTTTGGCCGGAACGGTTCTTTTCAGTTCCGCCAATGCTCAGTTTATTCAAGACCCCGGCCGCTACCTTAAGCGACAGGACACAAATTCCAGGAAGTCTAATTCAGACATTCGACCGATGCCTACAAGAACAATCTCAGCTTCGGCTGCAGCGATTTCAGAGGTTCGGCCCTTTGACTTCAATGATTCTTACTATTCCTCGCACGGAATTATCCCCTCTATGATCAACAAGCGTTACACAGGTAGTGACAAAGGATCGGTAACTGAAGGAGTCGGTGAAAAGGATTTCTCAAATGTTCGAATTAAGGAGACATTCCCGTTGGCGAACGCAAAAGGCTTCTTGCTCTACTATGCGCAGCTTGGCACGGTCCATGAAGGATCTTTTGTAGATGTTCCCAGTCAGAAGGCGGCGGGCGAAATGGCTGAAGACTTTCCGATGTACGCGTTCCCAAGCTCAAGCCTCAATTCTGAAGAGAGACAGGCTCGCATCGGAGACTTCGGAAATGAATACTGGGACTTAAACCCGCTTGGGATATCAATCTTGATCGATGTTACGTTCACCGACCAAGCCTTCACAAAGGCGGGTGGGAACTACCTTGAGACTGTTCTTGGACCCAATGGAGTTGCCGAAGACGGAACATTCAGAATAAGGACACTGGAAGAGGTGAATGATCTCTTCTTGGGTGGCTATCTTCAAAAGACACCGCGGCTTGATGAGCAAGGTCGTCAAATTTACGTAATCAACAGAGTCATGAGAGATCCTCAAGGCGGCGCGGTTGCCAACGATGCGTTCCTCACGATGATTCAGGGACGCGATTCCAAACCCTTGTCTTCAGAGATGAATTTTCAAAACGAGTTTGATTGTCTGAGATCAACCGGCACGTGGTGCAGTTAATACCAGGTAAAATCGAATCGACATGGAGCGGCTTTCGAGCCGCTCTTTTTTATGCGGTAAGCACGAATCGGTCAAATTGAATGGCGGCGCTTAGGGCAACCTCGGTCAGAAAGACTGTTCTCACGATCCTGCCGGACCCCCCCTTAACCCTCTTAAGCTTCTTTTTTTACAACAGTTACAGCTACTGACCCACCGTGGCATGTGCTTTGCATCTCTTAAGACCAGCATGACACCGCACCGTCATGAATAATTACTAAGGATGATGACAAAAACCATGAAAAAGATTAAAGAAGTTATTTCTTTGCTTTTCATCCTCGCATTAACGGGTCCTACGTTTCTCCCAGGCGTAAACGCGCAAACCTTAAGAAACTCAAAACTCAATCGTGCAGGTCAGAAGGCAAGCTCAAATCAATCGCAGCAGAAGGCTGCGAAATTTAAGGTTTCTCCGGACCTCGAGAAGAAGATAGATGCTGCTCAGGAGTTGAGACAGAACAACAATAAGCAGCGGGTAATTATCCAACTGCGTTCTGATTCCGGTTTGAATCAGATGTTCGGCAATAAGTTCACACAAGCGCAACGACAAGATCTGTTCGCACGCGAGGTTAGATCAAACAAAGCCAAGCGCGCACTCGTGATGTCCGACCTCAGTCAAAGAGGTGGAAAAACACTTCGCTCATTCGACAACGTCGGACTCGTATCGGCTGAGATTCCTTTGTCAAACTTAAAGGAGTTCGCCAGGAACAAAGACGTTGCCTATATAAGCGAAGACAAGGTAACACGGGCGAACGGCCACATCGTAGAAACTACAGGTTTTTGGAACCAGGGAATTAGCGATGGCGGTGATTCCGATGGCAGCACCTGGATTTCGGGCAGCAATATTCAGATAGGCATCATAGATAGCGGTGTTTACAAGAAACACAGTTTGATGCAATGGAATGGTGCCGGAAGCAAGGTTTGGCAATACAATTTTGTATCGAGCGAAGGAACTGTTGATGATAAGTACGGCCACGGAACACACGTCGCCTCTATGGCTTCAGGTGAATACTTCTTCAAGAACGGAACTTATACTGGGCCCGCAGGTGGGTCACAAATCGTTAGCATGCGTGCGCTCAACTCGAACGGTGAAGGAATGGTCAGTGATGCCATTGCCGCTCTCGACTGGGCGGTACACCAGAGAGTGAATAACTGGTGGACGATCGATGTGATCAATATGAGTTTTGGAACGGTTGCGACGGACAGCTATGTTAACGATCCTCTATGTCAGGCAGCTCGACGAGCTGTGAACGCGGGTATCGTAGTTGTCGCTTCCGCCGGAAACCATGGTAAAGACTCGGATGGCAATAAGCTTTACGGAGGTATCAGCTCACCGGGGATAGAGCCATCAGTCATCACAGTTGGTGCTTCGAATACTTTCGGAACAAACTGGCGCTCAGATGATGGCATCGCTACATTCAGCTCACGCGGTCCGACCCGTGGATATGTATGGCAGGACGGCGAGAAGAAATTTGACAACCTTATCAAACCAGACCTGGTTGCACCGGGTAACAAGATGATAGGTGCTCGGTCCGAAAAAGGGGTTCTCACAGCTCAGTACCCTCAATTAAGAACTGGAAGCGAATCGGATGCCAAGACGGATCGCGTGATGTACATGAGTGGAACATCAGTTGCGGCTCCGATCGTTGCCGGCGCGGCAGCACTCTTGCTCGAAACGAATCCAAATCTGACACCAAACATGGTCAAGGCGATCCTGACATACTCGGCGCAGCCAATGAACGGCTACAACACGCTTGAACAAGGTGCCGGGCAACTCAATATAGATGGAGCTGTCAGGCTTGCTAGGCTGATCAAAGACAATCCTCCGACTTCAAACGGAGCCTGGATGCTCGATGGATCGCTTCCTTCATCACAGAAGAGCGTGATCTCGGGTCAAAATGTTTGGTGGAGTAAGGGCGTAATCACGAACTACGGCTTCCTTTATGGAAGTGACCTGATGCAGCGTTATCAGGGAATGTACAGCAACGGAGTTCTGTTGTCTGACGGCACGCCGGTTGTTAACGGAGAGCCGCAGAAATCCGGATCGATGACCTACGGCGGAAACTTCTACTCAGGCGTTATTGAGAACAACGGTGTGCTGCTTTCCGATGGAGTGTTGCTCGCGGATGGCGTTCTTCTCTCAGACGGTGTGCTTTTGTCTGACGGTGTACTTCTGTCTGACGGAGTTTTGATCAGCGACGGTGTTTTGTTGAGCGACGGCGTTCTGTTGTCGGATACGATCCTGGGGGATAACACCAGAGCGATGCAACCCGCGAATTAAGGTGAGGGGCCATTCAGATTCCGCGCAAGCGAAATCCTCAAATGGTATCGAAAACTTCCACTTAAAAGGCCGTCCGTAAGGGCGGCCTCTTTTCGTTTCCCATATACCGCTTACAGTTTTTTTTCACTTTTTCTGGAACTACCTACCGTTTAACACTGTTTAATAACTGGAAAGGAGAATACTTCTCTGATCTGTCAGTCACCCGGACTTCTAAGCGGAACAGTGTGGTCAGACACTTCAAAACCACCCGGTTTTCTTACATTCTGACCTGATTTCACTCATACAATTCTTGAAAACAAAGCTGAGATTATGGCTTGGTCTGGTTAAATCTCACATTTAACCTTCTGTCTAATAGGCAGTTACGAGATTTGTGCCATTTTTGGCATCGAAATCGCAAATAAACTCCCAGGATCTAGTTCCCCTACGATCAAATCACACACAATTAATAAGGAAACAAAACATGAAGAACCTAACTCCCACAGTTGCTTTCACACTTCTCTTCTCCCTGCTCGCTTTCGTATCGGTATCTGAACTGAATGCTCAGTCATTAAGGGAATCCTCAAAACAATTTGACGAAAAAATAGTACTTTTGAACGTCGATACGAATTTCTCAGATATAAAGGCCCCGTCGGTTTACTTTGATGGTTATACCGAGGCTGGGGAACAAGAGAAACGACCATTCGACTTTAAGGACGAACAATATCTTTCGATCGGAATGGTCCCCGCAGAGATCGTCGCAAGAAAGAACGGTGTCGATGGTATGTCGGTGATCGAATTCATCAACAGTAAGATGTACAGAAACGTTCGTGTTATTGAAACTCACCCGCTAAACAACGGACGCGGTCAGGTTAGCTTCTATTCCGAACTCGGAATGTTTACGAGGTCAGGATTTACTTCAACTGCAGAAGAAAAAGCTGCGGTAGAAGTAGCGGAAGACTTCCCCGTTTACGTTTTCCCGGACAGAGCTGACGAATCCAAGGAACGCCAGGTTCGAATGAGCGCGGTTGACGCCGACTATTTCGCTGCCAATCCGTTTGGATTGTCGGAAATAATTGAAGTCCGGTATACCGAGTATGGCCTGTCAAAGCCCGGGCACGTTCAGGCGCGAGCAATCCTCGAACCCAACGGTGTCACCACCGACGGTTCGTTCAGGATCAACGACATGGAAGAACTCGAGATTTTGGAGGCAGCCGGATTGGTGGTTCTACAGGTTCGCTTAAACGAACACGGCGAGCAGCTCTATGCTGTTAACCGGGTATTTGAAGACGCTGAAGGCGCGGTTTCCACCGATGCCTACCTGATGATTCCCCTGCGCTCTAACAACAAATTTAACCCGGAAGAAGAAAATTGGGTTGAAGAGTTCCGTTGTCTGAAGATGATGGGAACATGGTGTCAGCAGTAATTAACCTTTATGAGAACCCGCAGAAGCGGCCTTCGGGCCGCTTTTTTCGTCTGGAATTAGAGATCACCCCTTGTTTCGAATGTTGTATAATCCTTCGAACGGAGGAAAAGCATATGATGGGCGGAAGAACTTGGGACGACTGGATCGAAGAGTACTCAGAGGCTCATCAGAACCCTATAAACAAATTGACTCACGCGATCGGGATTCCGATGATCGCGATTTCCCTGCTTCTGATTCCCGCCATGTTCTTTATGTCCGGTGCCTGGCGATTAGTCGTTCTCTTATTTGTGGTCGGCTGGATTCTTCAGTTTATAGGACACTATTTCGAAGGAAAACCTCCCGAGTTTTTTAAGGACTGGAGATTTCTGCTTGTTGGACTTCGTTGGTGGTTTAAGAAGATTCTCGGGATCCAATTCGGATCATAGCCGCAACGAACTATTCGCTGTATTTTCTTTATCCATCCGCTGTATTCGTTTAGACTTACCTGATCAAGAACCAGATAGATATAACTGAATCGACTCTTTTCCTGGCGCTCGATATAGGAACATCGAGTGTTCGGGCCGGTCTCTATAATCATCTAGCTGAAGTGTTT
>JABDKD010000123.1 GCA_013003215.1 Pyrinomonadaceae bacterium | reverse complement strand
GCATGCACCCACGGTTTCATTGAAGAATTTGGCGAAGAGAGAATTCGCGACACGCCACTTTCAGAGTCGGGTTTTGTCGGTGCCGGAATCGGGGCGGCACTTGCCGGAATGCTTCCGGTCGTCGAGGTAATGACCGTTAATTTCAGCTTGCTCGCTTTGGATCAGATCGTCAATAGTGCGGCGACTTTGCGGCACATGTCGGGCGGACAATTCAGCGTGCCGTTGGTTGTAAGAATGGCGACCGGGGGCGGTCGTCAACTAGCCGCGCAGCATTCTCACAGTCTCGAAAACTGGTATGCACATATTCCCGGAATCAAGGTATTTACTCCGGCGACCGTCACGGATGCGCGATACATGCTCGCCGAGGCTATTAAAGATCCGAATCCGGTTTTCATTTTTGAACACGCAATGCTTTACGCGGAAAAAGGTGAGATCAAAAACAGTAAAAACGGTTTCAATGTCACTAACGCCGAAATAGTCCGCGAAGGTAGAGACATAACACTAATTACGTTTGGCGGTTCTCTGCCGAAGACTCTTGAAGCGGCGGAAAGTCTTGCCGTTGAAGGAATTGAAGCAGAAGTTATCGATCTGCGGATTCTTCGACCGCTTGATTCGAAAACGATCATTGATTCGGTATCAAAAACACATCGAGCCGTAATTGTTGACGAAGGCTGGAAAACAGGAAGTTTTGCGGCTGAGGTTTCCGCACAGATTATGGAGCAGGCATTTGATGAGCTGGATTATCCGGTTCAGCGTGTTTGCAGTGATGAAGTGCCGATGCCTTACGCCGGGCACCTGGAAGAATTAGCACTGCCTCAGACCGACGAAATCATTGCCGCAGCAAAGGAGATGTTCTAGAAAATGGCTGAATTCAAAATGCCAAAACTCGGTGCGGATATGACCGCCGGAACCTTGATCGAATGGCTCAAAGAACCGGGCGATTCGGTTAAACGCGGCGACATCATCGCAGAAGTTGATACCGATAAAGGCATTATAGAAGTTGAAGTGTTTGTGGACGGCGTGCTCGAAAAGCTGCTTATCGAAGCGGGTGCCGAAGTTCCTGTCGGAACCGCATTGGCTATTATTAACGAGAATGGAAAATTGGCGGAAAAGGTCGAACCCACCGATGCACAAGAATCGGAAAGACCGATCGGTGAAGAGCGATTGCGTGTCTCGCCTTCGGCCCGAAAACTCGCCGAGAAACTTGGAGTTGATCTAAGAACTGTTACGGGAAGCGGAAAAGGTGGAAGGATCCAACGAAAGGATGTTGAACTCGCGACCCAGGAAGTCCAGCTTGAAAAAGTAGAAGCGAAACCCGAAAAAACCAAATCAGAAACCGAACGATTCTCGCGAATGAGACGGTCAATAGCGGCAGCAATGGCTCGCTCAAAACGCGAAATTCCCCATTACTATTTGGGAACTACGGTCGATATGACCAGGGCTTTGGAATGGTTAGAGGAGGAAAACTCGAAACGCTCGATTAAGAATCGCATTCTGTACAGCGTTCTATTGCTCAAAGCCGTTGCTCTGGCTTTGCAGGAAATGCCTGAGTTTAACGGTACTTGGGAAAACGACGAGTTACAGCTTGTTAAAAACATAAACATCGGCACTGCGATCTCTTTAAGGCAAGGCGGACTGGTTGCTCCGGCACTGCACGATACTAACGAAAGAGGTCTCGATGATCTGATGAAGAACCTACGCGATCTCGTCAATCGTACCAGGGCGGGAACACTCCGCAGTTCAGAGCTTTCGGATTCGACTATCACGGTTACAAATCTTGGCGAACAATCGGTCGAGACTGTTTTTGGCGTGATCTATCCGCCGCAGGTCGCTCTTGTTGGCTTTGGCAAAATCTACGAAGACGTTTCGGTTATCGAGGGAAAGATGAAGGCATGCCAAAAAATTAATGCGAGCCTAGCCGCTGACCACCGCGCATCTGACGGACACCGCGGGGCAAAATTCCTGGCATCGATAGAAAGGCTTCTGCAGGAACCCGAAAAATTATGAACAGAGAAGAATTAGAATCAAGAGTCTTGAAAACTCTTGGAGAAATCGCACCGGAGGCGGACCTAACGGCCATCAAACCCAATGTCAGCTTCCGCGATCAAATGGATCTTGATTCCATGGATTACCTGAATTTCGTCATCGCTCTCGACGAAGATTTCGGGGCGGAGATCCCTGAATCCGAATATACTAAATTCACGAGTTTGGACGCTTGTGTAGAGCAGCTTCAAAGACTTGAAGTCACTTAGGTGATACACCCGTAAACTTATACATCCACACCCATGTTTTTGGAGCTTTTGGTAAAACGCATCTTCCTTAAAGCTAAACCCGATGAAAGCATATTCTCTTAATAGTCCCGCTCCGATCCATACGCATCCATTAAGTCTGGAAGAAGTCGAAATCCCCAAGCCGCATGACCGTGAAGTTCTCGTTAAAGTCTCCACCTGCGGCGTCTGCCGGACGGATCTGCATGTCTGCGAAGGCGAGCTGGATCCCCGGTTAGAAAAAGTTACTCCCGGTCATCAGATCGTCGGAGAGATTGCCGAACTCGGAAGCGGTGTTGAAAACTTTGTAGAAGGCGAAACCGTCGGTATCGCATGGCTTCACAAAACGTGCGGGGATTGTGTCTTTTGCCGGAAGGGACAAGAGAATTTGTGCGAAGCTGCTGATTTTACGGGCTGGACGGTAAATGGCGGATTTGCCGAATATGCGATTGGTTCAGAAGAATTCTTGTATCGCCTTCCCGAAGGATTCTCCAAAACAAAGGCCGCACCTCTTCTATGTGCGGGAATAATCGGATACCGGGCGCTGCAATTGACCGGAATAGAGAATTGGAAAGATGCAAAGCTGGGAATCTATGGCTTTGGTGCTGCGGGGCACGTTTCGATTCAAATTGCACGTTTTCGGGGTGCAAGAGTTTACGTGGCGACACGTGACCGCGATAAGCATCAGAAATTAGCCGAAGAATTGGGGGCGGTTTGGGTAGGCGATACGTTTGATGAGCCACCTGAAAAACTCGATGCTGCGATTGTGTTTGCACCCGCTGGAGAGATCGTTCCGGCTGCTCTGGGGGCTTTGGTAAGAGGCGGCAGCGTAGTTTTAGGTGGTATTTATATGAGCCCGATACCCGAATTCGAGTATGAGGCAATCTACGGCGAACGAATTATTCGCTCGGTCACCAACAACACTCGCGAGAATGGTCAGGAATTTCTGGAGGAAGCTGCTCGAGCAAAGGTGCAAATACACACCGAGGTCTTTCCGTTTGAAAACGCAAACGAAGCACTTGTCGCACTAAAAAATGATGCGATTTGCGGAGCGGCGGTTTTGCAGGTCAGTTAACAAAGGAGAATGAGAAGATAAATAGAAAGCCTTTGTTTTCGCTTTCAACCGTCTTCGGTTGAAGAGAGAGTAAAACGCGAGTCATCCAATTCCCATCCAGGCCAGCCTTTTGAAATGATCACGAACACAATTGAAGAAAGTGTCACAGAGTCTCGTTCGATAGTGTTTTTTGAGTAGGCGGTATCTCAATCCCGTCGGAACCCGGAATCGAATCTTTTAGGACAATCAGGAAGACAATTATGAAAAGACGCATAGTTTTCGTGCTTTTGGTGGTACTAGTCGCTTTGAGCGTGCCGGGGCTAGCTAATAACTTCGAAGGCAAGCTGACGGCCTTCGTGAACGTGAACGTAATTCCGATGGATTCGGAAAGGACTCTTCGCGATCAGACCGTTCTTATCGACAACGGCAGGATCATCGCGATGAAGCCTTCATCGGGTTTCAAGATCCCGAAATCAGCAACAATAATTGATGGCAAGGACAAGTTCTTGATTCCTGGTTTGATGGATATGCATGTCCATTTTGAAGAAAAGCATCTGTCCCTTTACCTTGCCAATGGTATTACAACAATCAGGAATCTGAACGGAGACTCTACACACCTCGAGATCAGAGAAAAGTTGAATCGAGGCAAATTACAGGGCCCGAGAGTTTATACAACCGGCCCGCTAATTACGGTGCCCGAAACAAGATGGAAGATTAAGGCAGTGCCGGAATCGCCTGAAGTCGCGAGAACGATCGTCAAGAACCAAAAAGCAGCAGGATATGACTTTATCAAAGTCTATGACGGAATATCTGAAAGTGTTTACAGAGCGATCATAGAGGAAGCAAAGATTCAGGGGATTCAGGTTGTCGGTCATGTTCCGAAGTCAGTCGGCTTGGAAGGAGCCGCGAAGAACGGGCAGGTATCGGTCGATCACGCAGAACAGATTGTCTATTCGTATGTTGGATTCCCTTTGGACGAAGAAAAAATTCAGGGTGCTGTTTCGATTATCTCGAAAGCAAAAATGTGGGTGTGTCCGACCCTGGCCGTGCAGGAGATATTTAAGCTAAACAGGCAGGCGAAGTTTGTAAAGATGCTCGAAGATCCGGAGATGAAGTTTGTCGATCAGGATATTTTTGAATGGTGGAAGTCATTCGCGAGAACATCCCGAAGGGACGGTCACGCCAATTCGCTGGATTTTTACGACTTCCAGGTAAAACTCACGAAAGCTCTGTTTGATGCCGGGGTTCCGATACTGGCGGGCACCGATGCGCCAAATCCCGGAATGGTACATGGTTTCGCTCTCCACGAGGAGTTGAGGAATCTTGTTCACGCCGGGCTTACGCCGTACGAAGCTCTAAAAGCCGCCACGGTGAACGGTGCGTTGTTTCTTGATGAGGAAGAGCGGTTTGGAACGATCAAGGTTGGGATGATTGCGGACCTTTTGCTTCTCGACGGTAACCCGCTCGAGAATATCGAAGCCACAAGAAGTAATTCCGGCGTGATGGCACGCGGGAGATGGTACTCGAAAAGTGAGCTAAATAGAATATTGAAAGAGATCGGCAAGAAGAGATCGTAGGGGCAAAGGAGCGATCCGCCTCAGCCGTGCCACCTCAAATATCAACTATCAAAACGGGTATTGAATTAGAGCGTCATTGTATGAAGACGCACGAAGCCCATTTTTTCACAACACCGATTCTTATTTATGGCGGAATATAATTCTGCCTTTTGTCAGATCATAAGGCGACAACTCAACGTCTACATGGTCGCCAATCAATACGCGAATACGGTTTCGGCGCATTCTTCCTGACACCTGTCCCTCGACAATATGTTCGGTTTTATCTATGCGGATCTTAAAACGCCCTCCGCGTTGTTTATCAATAACAAGTCCGCCCACTTCTACCATTTCTTCTTTCATATGTTTTTCAATTCCCGTTTGTCGTCCCGATCTTTTCTGACCGGCAATGACGTGTTTATTTTGCACAAAAAATCACCTCCGGCAAAAATCCTGCCGGAGATGACTTGTTAGATCGCTTCACGAAGCTCTGGACGCCGGAAGCGTGCTCATACTAGTAACGGCCAGCGCTGCGGTTTTCGCGCGGCTTGGCTTCGTTAACCTTCAACGTGCGGCCATCAACATCCTTGCCGTTGAATTCCGAAATCGCAGTGTTCGCTTCTTCTGCACTCGACATTTCGACAAATGCGAATCCGCGTGAGCGACCAGTGTCACGGTCTTCGATCAGATTAGCTGATTCAACCGTTCCGATTTCGCCGAACATTGTTTCCAAATCATGTTCCGATGTATCGAAGGAAAGATTTCCTACGTAAAGTTTCTTAGACATAATACTATTTACCTTTTCCCAAACTCTTGGGAATTCTAAAAGAAGTGTTGAATCGAATTGGCTTCGGAGAATAAAACGGTGTTCTTTCGAAGAATCGGTTTCGGTGTCTTAAATATTTCAAGAGCAACTTCTAAAACAAAAAATTAACCTGCTCTCGAACTTATCCAAATAACCGTCTTTGACGAGCGCATCAAAAATTGATGCAAGAGAAGGATTGATACCTTTATGATGCGCTTTTTATCAGATAGTTGCAATGTGTATTTATAAAGATTTCGTGCGTAGTTGTTAATGCATCATCGGATTTATGCTCAGATTCTTCCAACTAAGTCGATTTAATTTTGCCCGGAACATAGAGAACATAAACCAAAACGATAGACGCGACATCGGGCCAACAACCGGTCGACCGATCGCAGTCGCCCAATCTCAAGCTGTCAGGCGTTTAATGAGGGCGAAGGCTCAGCAACCCGACCTTGTACAACCTGACTTTCCTGATCGAAGATTCGAACCCGGCTTGCCAAACGTAGTTTTTCGAAAACCCGAATCGTCATCCAGTTTAGATCGAATTCAAACCATCTCAGGCCATGACGCGCCGAAGATGGCCTGGCATGGTGATTGTTGTGCCATCCCTCGCCAAATGTCAGGAGTGCGATCAGCCAGTTATTTGTCGAATCGTCATCAGTCTGAAAACGGCGTTTGCCCCAAAAATGCGCCGCTGAGTTCACAAACCAGGTCGAATGCCAGCCAAAGACCACCCGCGCAAAAACACCCCATATGACCATCGGAATACCACCGATGAGGAAAAGCGCTGCTCCCGAAACGAGCAACGGTACGTAATAAAACTTGTCGATCAAAAGATGAATCTTGTCTTCAATTAAATCGGGCACGTACTTTGCCATAGTCGCGGAGTTGTGGTCCTGGGCGGTACCGCGCAATATCCAGAAGAGATGTGCCCACATAAAGCCCGCGCGGGTAGAATGCGGATCTCTGCTGGATTCGGTGTAACGGTGATGGATCCGATGCGTGGATACCCATTTCACGGGTCCGTCCTGTACCGACATCGTACCGAATATCGTCAATGTGTACTCGAGCCATTTTGGTACGCTAAAACTGCGGTGGGTCAACAAACGGTGGTAACCCAAACCGACACCCAGCCCTCCAACGATCCAGTTCCCTATTAGCAATACAGCAAGATTGGTCCAGCTGAATGTGAACAAAGCGGCTAAAGCTATCACATGAAATGAGATGACAATAAAGATGTTTCTGCTGTTGAAGGTTAGGCCGGGCGACCCGGATTTGGTTATTTGTTGCATTTATTAGTTTTATGAATTCTAGCAGCCTTTCAGACTCGGACACTTGAATACTAACAGTCTACGAAGAATGGGAACGTAATAGTTGTGTAATAGGGATTTCACAGTTGGTTCCGGCCTGCGGTAAGGCGACTGTTTGAGGGGGACTAGGAACAATTGCCGGATTCGAAGAAATTGCTGCAAATAAAGGAAAAGGTTAAGACTGTTTTCGGTTGACGAGAAAATAGAACGCGAATCCGACCACAATTATCGACAATCCGATCATGCTCTCGTAGAACTTGTCGACCAGCATGAAGATCAGGATCCACGAGTTCAGTGCGATGAACACGATCGGCGTAACCGGATAACCCCAGGTTAGGTACTTCGGTTTCAAATCGCTGAATCTTGTTCTTCGTATAAATATCCCGGCACTCGTCAGGGTGGTGATCAGGATCAGAAGAAAGGATGTGTAAAGCAGAACCTGTTCGAAAGAAGAAGTGTAGATAAAACAAATACTTAGAACGGTCGATGAAATGAAGGCGTTGATGGGAATGCCCTTTCCGTTCTTTTTCGACAACCATTTCAACGCATCAAAATCTTCACCAATGACCTGGATGATCCGGGGACCTAGAAATACATAGGCGCTAATCGTCGAGAGGAGCAGAATGCTGATCATCCCAGCCATGACCGATCCGCCTACCTCACCAAAAATATATCGCCCCGCAAAAACGCCAACCTCTACCTTCCCTGCCATTTCGGGTATCGGCACCGCGTAAAGAAATACATAGTTGAGCGATATGTAAAGCGCCATCACGATTGCCGTACCGACAAAAAACGATCGCGGTAGGGTTTTGTGAGGATTCTCCAATTCACTCACGACATAAACAGACGAATTCCAACCGGTATAGGCATATGTAACAAAGACAAGGGCGACCGCGAAGGGTGGGCTTATGACTTCGGAAAAGCTCTCCGCGGTTGGAACAAGAGAGATATTCTGCGGCTCGGAAAAGAAAAAACCGACGACGACAAATGCCGCAATCAAAAGCACCTTCAAGCCTGTAACAATATTCTGGAATGCCGTTCCCGCACGCACACTCGACGCGTGTACAACTGCCAGGATCAGTATCACCGCGACAGCGAAATGTTTTTCGGGCAGCGACGGGATGATCGAGGACATATACGAACTCAGCGCCATCGCCGCGAGCGACGCCGGTGCCGCAAATCCCACCGTGGAAGAAACCCAACCGGCAATAAATCCGAATGGCGCACCATACAGACGGGTCATCAGGTTGTACTCCCCTCCGGATCTTGGAAAAGAGCTGCCAAGTTCTGCGTAGGTAACCGCCCCGCAGAACGCCGTGATGCCGCCGAGTACCCATAGCAGCAGGATGGAAAAGCCGGTCTTTATACTGACGACCTGGAAGCCAAGGCTTGTAAAGACACCGGTACCGATCATCGATGCGATAACGAGTGACGTGGCTGTTAGGACGCTAAGTTTTGCGGGACTCTTGGCCATGAATGATCCGTTTCAATGCCGCATACCAACTATCGATTATCAACTATCAAATAACAAGAATCTTTATGACTTCAGTTTAGAAGACCGGTTGTTTCTTGGTGTTTAAGCATTCCGTAAATCGTTTCCCTCTTTGCCGTACTGAGCGTCGGAGACGCGAAATAGATTAGCCCCGTGTGGAGCGCAAAGAGCTGAACACGGGGTTACGTTCCGAAAAGAGCTTAGCCCCGGCAGGGGCGACATGAACCTACATCAACCCTTGATCGATTTCGCCCTTTTCAGGGCTCCACAGTTCTTTGGCTTGGCCCCCCGCGTTCCGCTGCGCTCCACACGGGGCTAATTTCTGTCGCGTCTCCGACGCTTGTTCTACCTGTTCGAATGTTCAAGTCTTGGAAACAAAGACACATGAAGCAATCTCGGACGTTCTTGGTCTGGTTTTTCTACTATAAGCAATCGCGGATTCAGGTAATCCTGATTCGAATAGCGTCGGGTTTGTCATCCGACATCTGGGTTTTTGAGGCTTTCGCGGAGCCAGTTCATCAACCTTAAATGGCGTGCCTTCCATAAAAAAAGTTGGGTGATTTCGAAGGCTGCCGCTGGCCCGTACCTTTGCGCCGACAACAAACCAGGACTTACTTCTATATTTGCCCGCATTTACGATCAAGAACTTCTTCTTTCCCGACACAATCAGCCAACCGCCCTTTTCGACCATTTGTTTCAGAGTGCCGTTGATCGTTATCTTTTTCTCTTCATGGCCGGCGTTTATATTGGATCCAAACGCATTCGGGACGAAAAATGCGAGTACCAAAAACAGTAAAAATGTCTTTTTCATCTTTATTCACTTCCTATTATCGGAATTCAAGGCAAGCTAGTGCGAAGGGGAAAGAGCCGCTTGATTTGAGAACGTGAATGCAAAGTGTTTTTTGCGACAGTCTTAGCGGCTTTGCCGCCGTGATGTTCGGTAAGCCTGCGGCTCACCGGCAAAGCTCCTACGTTTCGACGAAAGGCTGCGCCTTTCCGCTTAGAGTTCAATCATCAAAGGTCACAGGTTCAGAATCCGAGATCCGATTCTGAAGACCATCTTCCTGACCAACCCAAAAGACCCTTTCCGCGTTTCATATTGCCGGGATATCCGCTTGCGCGGGGTGATATGCTAGATGAAATCTAAAAATTAGCAAGATCAACGGAGGTATTTGATGGGCAAGAGTATTTTAATTACCGGCTGCAGCACGGGATTTGG
>JABDKD010000118.1 GCA_013003215.1 Pyrinomonadaceae bacterium | reverse complement strand
CTCTTACTACAGTCTTGTTGGGTATCTTCACCAAGACCTCACTATCCGGGACCAGATATTCTCTCAGAATTGATGCAGATGGTTCTAATCGGACTTTTTCGAATCTAACCGAACCGGCCGAATGATTCCTCTCCAAAACCGGCTTAAACTTTCTCCAATTTGTGACCATCTTGCCATCCTGCGTAACCAATTCAAATAAAAGGTCACCCGATCTGAAAGTGCCCAGAAAATGCGAGGGGCCCACGGTCCTAAAGATGAATTCCAGCGCTCCATTTCGGCTATTCACATCGGCAAAAATATCTATAGATGTCTGGAACCCCTGGCTGGACAAATGCGCCTTCAGCTTTCCGCCTTTTTCGGTGATTTTGAGCGTGTGGGCTATATAAATCTTTGAGCCGCCTACAGTTTCGCCGCCGTCTTCGCCGTAGAAGTATTCACCAGTCCAATCGGTTTGGGCCGAAACGGTTACTGCCAAAATCAAAACCGCAATTAATAATGTTAAACCCTTATTTACCATCCAGTTACGATTAGTCCCTCCGCTGCTTTTTGGCCGATTTGCTGATACTTGGCATAAGCCGCGGCGGCACGCAGTTGAGTTTCTTTTTCGCTTTCACCGCTTAACCTGGCTTCCAGCGCGTCGTGCAGAATGTATGCCTCGGGTGCCATAAGATTTGAGGTTAGCAAAAGTGGTTTCGCCCCAGTGTCCTTCAAATGCTGCCGAAAATACTTTCTGCTCAAGCAGGCCAGAACAACCGCGTCTCTCGTACCGCCCTCGACCGGCACCGCCGGAGTATCGACTTTGAAATCCATGAGCCCGTTGTGGCCTATATAGACTATAACGTCGGACCCGCCCCCCGTTTGCATCTTTCTTCCATCCAGTTCGATTTCGCGTATCTCGTTGCCGGCCGCGGAGTTTAAAAAATCAATCGTTGCAGCTTTGATCCTGCGTCCACGGTAAGCATCAGCAATTAAGTATGCGCCCGTTTTCTTATGCCTGAATGCCAGCCTTCGCAATATACCCTCGGCGGGAATGCCTGGGTCAGGGAGTCTATCCCATCGTGAGCTGTTAAAGAAGAATGCCTCTACGCCGTATTTTGCTCCCCAATAAAGGTTTCCGTCGGGATCATCACCATTACCCAGGTGCGCCGGTACGGGAACGATCCCCTGGCTTTCATTGTCGCAAAGCGCCACGAGTACATGGATTACAGGCTTTGGGTTCTCAACACGTGTGATTTCTGAGGTCTCCTCTGCATCACCTGGCGGCACGGGGACACGGTCAGCGACCTCGTCCCGGAATGTGCAACCGCCAAGCAGCACAATCACCAGGATCCCCAATGAGAAAATATTTGACTTCCAAAACCGCATCTCTCAAACTCTAAAAAGTGAGCCAATTATAAATGAACGCTAAATTTATCCAAATTTCGGGCATCGCTTTGACGGTCGTTTACGGCCTTTTCGTTGTTTGGATTTATTGGGCTTCCCCAAAGAACCTTGCCGATTTTGAAACGAAGGCACGGGAAAGCGTTACAAAAGCGGCGTCTAAAGCGAGTGTCGTCACGAATACCTATGAAATCGACAAAGTGAAGTTCCAGGAAGGGCTCGTAGCGTTTCGGTCGGAGAACTTCATAGTTGCGCGGGACCGTTTTCAAAAATCGGACCCTGAAAAGCGAGACGCACGAGTTCAGTACTATATTGCGTACACGTTCTACCGCCAGGGCTGGGGACGGTTTTCGAACGACGACGAACTGTTCCTGAAGGGTCTCAAGCAGTTGGAGGAGGTGAAACGGCTGGATTCAGACTTCAAGGCCGATGACCCCGACCTGAGACTCGCGAGACCGGTGGAGCTTGAAAATGAGTTCAGGGAGGGTCTACGGTTTACGGCTAGCGACCTTAATCCTTTTAAGATCGGCCGTGAACGCAAATGAGTAGACTGAATTGGATGAGTTGACTGAGTTGACTGAGTTGACTGAGTTAGCTGAGTTGGCTGGGTTGGCTGAGTTAGCTGAGTTGACTGAGTTGACTGAGTTGGACTTGTCGATCGATTAATCGAAACAGGTTATCTTTCTATTCACTATTCACTATTCACTATTCACTATTCACTATTCACTATTCACTATTCACTATTCACTATTCACTATTTACTATTCACGATCGATCCCCATTGATGGAAAACGAAGAGATTACAGTAGTCACGGAAAAATCGATCGAACAGGTCGAGCCCATACCTGCGTCCGAAAATACGGTTTACTACCGAAATTATCTCCTTCTGCCCTCACTGTTTCTTACGGTGACTTTGCTCGGTGGTTTGCGGATCGGCCTCTCCGGAGGGGAATTCGTATTCGTACGCCCCGCACTTATCGCCCTTGTATTTGCCGTCGTACTTGTCGTGTTATTCGTAAGGTCCCGTCTGATAGAGCCGGTGGGTTGGTTTTCCGAGCGGTTTTCTGCGCTCGAGAATGTCGCTGCCGGTGCCGTGATGCTGAGCCTTTATGCGGCTTCTGTTCAGGTCTTCAATTCCCTTTTGCCTGAGGCAGGACTTCCTTTTTGGATCGTAGCGTTTTGTTTTTGCTGGACGCTTTGGAACAACCTGTTCGCCCCATTCGACGCAAAACGCCTGCTTCAGAGCCTGGGTGGACTTTTCGCGTTCGCGTTTGTCGTTAAATACATGGTTTTGCTGAACTTATCGGTCGAAGGCAGTAAGTCCTGGTGGGGATTCATCAGCTCGGGAAACATCACTTCCGAGGCCATTTCATATCTTCTGGCCATCCCGCCGTATGCCGGTGCGACAGGTTATATACAGTTCTTTGCCCTTGCGATCTATCTGATCGGTCTTTTTCTTCTTAAACCCCGGCTTAACTAATGCGATTGGATGTATATCTCAAACTCACTCGTCTGATTCCGAAAAGGACACTTGCAAAGGAGTTCACAAAGGCAGGGCTGGTGGAGGTGAATGGAAACGTAGCGAAATCTTCTTACTCCGTAAAACCGGCTGATGAGATCGTGATAAACAGGCGTGACCACGTAATTAGGGTAAGAGTCCTGGCGGTGCCTGAGACCAAGCAGGTATCAAAGAAAAACGCCGGCAGCTTTTATGAGCTGCTGGCGCGTGAAACCATAGATCCGCTTTTCGATTGATCTAACTTTCCGACGATGCAGTAGTTTCGTCGGACGGAGCCGTTAAGAACGGCATTACCGCTCCACGATAAGTCTCCCTGATCTTGATATAAGAATCTTCCTGCAATTTGGTAAGAAACTTAACACGTCGTTTCGGAGCACGTTCAAGCATGATCGCACGTCTAACGACATTTTCATCGAAATTAGACTCGGTCGAGGCGGGAGTGTATTGATCGACTCTTATGATTTCCATGCCGATGTCCAATTTGATCGGGTCAGCAATGTCGCCGGTTCTAAGTCCCTTAACCCCCGTCTTAATGTTCTCGTTTAGAGCTTCATATTCGAATTCACCGACAAATCCATTTGAAGTAGCCTTATCCGGCCGGTCTGAGTACTCAGCTACCAGTTTCGAAAAATCCTCACCGTCTCTTGCGCGCTTTACGATATCCGAGGCGAGTTTTTCAACTTCGGCTTCATTCTTACCTGCAAATGCTAAGAAGATCTCACTCAGTTTGACCATTTCTTTCTGGTTGAACTTTGCCTCATTTGCCTTGAAATAGTCTTTTAACTCCTGATCGGAGGTTTCCCAATAAACCACTAGATCCACCAGTTGGAAATAGACCTGTTGCTGCATCAGCTGCGACCGCCATGTTTCTTTGAGAAGTTCCGGGTCGACCCCCTGGCTCCGCATTGCCGCATACAGATCGTTTAGGGACTTGAGCTTGTTCTCATTCATGAGTTTGAGAAGTCTTTGGTTGATCTCAGTCTCAACAGATTTATCGACTCCTATCTCGACGCCTTTTTGCCTGATCATTTCTTCTCGAATCAGATTGGCGATCAGTTGTCCTTCTTTCTCAACAACTTCTTTTTCAGCCTCTTCGCGGGTCTTACCCTGTCTGACGAATTCATCGATCAGGGCCTTCTTTTCACGCTTCACCTGAGAAAGGGTAATTACATCCTCGTTTACCTGGGCGATAACCTCATCAACTATGGTCTCTTGGGTCTCTTGCGCAAAAGAGGCAAGGGCGAGTGCTGAAAGCATTGCCGCAACAAACGAAATTTTAAATAAATACTTCACGATCTTTAACTCCTTACGAATCGGCCTGAAAAAAATGAATATTAATTGTATGAACAAGCGTTTGCAAATGCTTTTGATGCCTTAGATGGACCATGGGTTGATTCGGTCGCCCATATTTTTGTTCGGGAAATTCGTATTCTTTGGCGATTTCTTTTAAAAAGGGGCCGTTTTCAGGCCTCACAGCCTAAATGATTTGTTCCAG
The DNA here is from genome assembly GCA_013003215.1 of Pyrinomonadaceae bacterium. GTDB lineage: Bacteria > Acidobacteriota > Blastocatellia > Pyrinomonadales > Pyrinomonadaceae > Aridibacter. The sequence continues at coordinate 4,675 of JABDKD010000118.1, read as the reverse complement.
ATGCCAAACTTCCGTTAAAGGACCTGAATCCGGGTGTAATTGCCAAAAGCACTTGGGTAAGGGCTTTTCCGTAGGTTCGGCCAAACGCAGGCCCCGGTCCGCTACTATGAGGCGCGTCGTGGTTTGCGCGGGAGTTATACTTGTGTTGATTTCGGGATTTTATCTCTCCCTGATCATTACCGGGGAATCTCTCAAAGGGGAAGAACACGCACAAGTTGAACGATCAATTGAACTGCTGGACAAGGCGGGGTTTGCCGGCGAGGCATTCTATTTGCGAAATTTTGCAGTTTTTAGAGGGGGCGACAATTGGTTGAACTCAACAGTTCCAAAAGAAAATGCCTACGCTGCCACAAATTTTCCCTTCGCGGTAGTTACCCTTTATCCCGACTTCTTCTCATACACCGTGGACGAAGTTGAACGCGCGGCGATTCTTTTACATGAGGTTCGACACCTGATGGGTGAGGATGAAACGGGGGCATATTCGTTTGTGTGGGAGCATAAGAAAAACCTTGGCTGGACAAAAAACCGTTATCATCAGTCGATCGTGTGGAAGGAGATCCGAAAACAGACCAAAGAATACGCCCCGAATTTGTTCGTCTGCGAATTCAACGACTACAACGACTGCACAGAGTAATTACGCTGAAACCTCTTCAAGTATCATTCTCGCTGACTCGAGAATGTCGTTTCCTTTGACAGGGACCCTCAGAATTCCGTTTGGGGAAAAAGCTGATCCTTCATTCAAATCAATAAAAGACATGAGTTTTTCCGGCTGAACCCTGGAGGTTTCTCCAAATTTTACAGCGATTCCATCGGCAGCTTTGTCGACCGAAATGACCCGTGCCCATTCAGCAGTTTGCCTTAGTCGTGCATATTCGAAAAGGTTTTCCACCGACTCTGGCATTGTCCCGTACCTGTCAGAAACCTCGCTGTAAATCTGCCTTAGTTCTTCCTCCGAACCCGTTGACGAAATCCTCTTATATGTCCGCAGACGCTGGCTGGTGTCATTGATGTAATCCTGGGGGATAGAGACATCGACGCCGAGGTTCAGTGAAACACTGCTTTCGTCCTCAATCTCCTCGCCGCGCAATTCCTGTATCGTCCGGTTCAGCATTCGTGTGTAAAGATCAAATCCAAGCGCATCCATTTGACCGGACTGCTGTCCGCCAAGGATGTTTCCGGCCCCCCGAAGTTCGAGGTCCAGGGCCGCGATACGGAATCCGGCACCCAGATCCGAGAACTCACGTATAGCGGAAAGTCGGCGCCTTGCGATTGGAGTCAATTCCTGTTCCGAAGGGATTAGCAGGTATGCATATGCGCGCCGGTTGGAGCGTCCTACGCGGCCTCTGAGCTGGTAGAGCTGTGAAAGGCCGTAGTTATCGGCTCGGTTGATGATCATCGTATTCGCACGCGGGATATCGATTCCGTTCTCGATTATTGTCGTCGCGACCAAAACGTCGTACTCGTAGTCAACAAAATCAAGCATTACCTTTTCGAGATCTTTCTCACCCATCTGGCCGTGGCCGACAAGCACACGTGCATTAGGTACGATCCGCTTGATATGCGCGGCAATCGCCTCAATGGTCTGTACGCGATTATGGATAAAGAACACCTGGCCGTTTCGCGACATCTCAAGCTCGATCGCGGACTTGATCACACCTTCCGAGAACTGTACGACCTGCGTGTTTATCGCCAGACGGTCGCGAGGCGGTGTCTCGATCACTGACATATCCCGAAGACCCGTCATCGCCATATTAAGGGTTCTCGGTATAGGGGTGGCGGATAACGTCAATACATCGACCTTCTTCTTCAGTTGTTTAAGCTTTTCCTTGTGTGCGACACCGAATCTCTGCTCCTCGTCGACAATGACCAGCCCCAGTTTTGAGAAGGCGACATCGTTCGATAATATCCGGTGCGTTCCGATGAGGACATCGACATTTCCTTTGCCTGTCTCTTCGACCACATGTTTCTGCTCTTTTCGGTTACGAAATCTGGAGAGCAGTTCGACCTTGGCCGGAAATGCTGAGAACCTTTCTTTGAAAGTTTCAAAATGCTGGTATGAAAGAACCGTCGTTGGAGTCAATACAGCGACCTGTTTTCCGTCCATTACCGCTTTGAAGGCCGCACGCATTGCCACCTCCGTTTTTCCGTAACCCACATCCCCGATGATCAAACGGTCCATGGGGGTCGCAGCTTCCATATCGGCCTTAACGTCATCAATGGAGATCGCCTGATCCGGCGTAAGCTGATAGGGGAAAGCATCTTCGAATTCTTTCTGCCAGGGTGCGTCTTTTGAAAACGCATAGCCGCTGACGAGTTTGCGTTCCGCATAAAGACGCAGAAGCTCGTCCGCCATATCACGCATTTCGCGTTTTGCTCGGGCTTTCGTTTTCTGCCAGCCGAGACCGCCGAGCCTGTCGAGAGTAGGACTCGCATTCTCGCCTGAAGCGTATCGTGAAACCAGATCGAGTCTTTCTACGGGTACGAAGAGTTTTGATTTTTCGGCATAAACGAGAAGGACAAATTCTCGTTCAACCCCCTGTGTATCAATGGTTTGCAGTCCCTCAAACCTTCCTATCCCGTGATCGACGTGAACCACGAAGTCACCGGGCTTGAGATCGCGGAAATCGGAAATGAATGCGTCGGTCTTCCGACGACGGGATTTTCTCGTGGTCCCTCGATATGAGATTCCTCCGGTGTGGTCTTCACCAAACAGATCCGTTTCCGAAAAGACCTCAAGTGAGAATGCAGGAATCTCAAAACCGCCGCTGAGTTCGCCAAGGGCGACGCTTTCCGGTTTGAGCACGAAATCATAGTCGCGCAGGATATCGCTAAAACGCTCTGCAAGGCCCTCCGTCTGGAAGACGAAATGGGGAGGGTCTTCCTTTTCCTCTGTTTTCAGAATATTGGCGAGTTCGTCGATCTTGCCCTTAAACTTTCGCGACGCACGTGACTGAATCTCGAATTCCTTTGCTTTTTCAGCCGTTGGAAAAAGAAACAAGGGTGCCTCTTTGTTCTCAGTGGCAAAATCTTCATCGGTTTTGGCGGCGAGCCGTCCGAGCCCGCGAAGTTCGATTCGGTTAAACCCTGACGAAAGGGAATTGATCTCCCGGGAGTCCAGGAAGAACGATTGTGGCTCAAGTCCAATCTCACCATGCTCGTCGTTCTCACTATGCGAAAGATCGTTATGGTCATAAAACGCCTCGATATCCTGCTCGATTAGCGAGGGCTCATCGATAACGAGCAAAGTGTCCTCAATGAAGTCGAAAACATTCGAATTCAGCGGATCGATCAACGGTAACTGAAACTCCCAGCCCGAAAATGCCTCGCCTTCGGACGCGAACTCTGTCCGGTCGCTTAGGTTTCGGGCAAAGTGTTCGTCATCAAACTCCTCGGCAGCCGCTTCGGCCCACTCGACGAAGCGGTCCGGCGCCGAGTTAAATTCGCTCATTGGGGCAAGGATGGCGCTTTTTACCTGTTCAACGGAGAGCTGAGTTTCGGGATCAAAAGTCCGAATCGAGTCGACTGTGTCACCAAAGAATTCTATTCGAAGGGGAAGCTCTGAATTCGGGGGCCAAACATCGACAATTCCGCCGCGTAGTGAGTACTCGCCGATGTTTGCTATTGGATCTTCCAGCTTGTAACCGGTCCTCGAAAGCCTTTCAATCAACCGTCCCGGCTCGAACTCAGAATCCCGCTTGAGGTTCGCCCCCATCTTTTTGATTCGTTGGCGGTCATAAACACGGGTTGCCATTGCACGTGCTGAGAGTAATGCAAATTCAAACTCTCCAGTTGCGAGTCTCCAAAGGGCGAGGGCTCTTTTTTCGAGTGTTTCCGCGTGGGGTGAGATACCGGCGTAGAAATCAGTTTCGAAAGCCGGGAGGATGGCGTTGTTTTCGGAATCGCCCGCGTAGCCGGAGAATTCAGAATGGGTCTGCCAAAAAGTTATGTCGCCGGTCCATTGATCAAGGTCTGAATTGGTTGCAGTCAGAACCGCGACGCGCTTACCGGTGGCCGCCCTCAGTTTTGTGACTACAAACGCCTTGGCGGCAGTGGATGTAAGACCACTGAGGCTGATCAGACCTTGTCCGTTTTTAACTGCTTTCGAGAGCTGCGCAAAGGCATCCGAAAGCGATTCACCCGGGTTCATAATTAGTCCAGAAGCATCAAGACGGCTTCGCCTTCGATCAATACAGTGTCGTCCTGATTTTTACAGATGGTTTCAACCGTGATGATCGGTTTATCATCGCGGATCTTTTTCACGGTTCCTATCGCTGTAACTGTGTCTCCAATAAAGACAGGGGCTTTGAACTTGAGTGTCTGGCCCAGATAAACGAGCTTGTTGACCGATAGAGAGCTTCCAAGCAGTGCACTGATAAACGACGCGGTGAGCATGCCGTGCCCGATCCGTTTGCCAAATCTTGTTTTTGCCGCAAACTCTTCGTCGAGGTGGATCGGATTCGTATCGCCCGAAACTTCCGCGAAATGACGGATAAGTTCGTCGGTAACAGTTTTACTTACTTCAAATACGTCGCCTTCAGTTATTTTCATGAGCTTTAAAAACGCAAATACGCGCAGTTGGACTCCCCAGGGGGGTATGTCCAACAGCGGCAAGTGATCTATTTACCTCCGAAGAGGCCTCAACAAGACTACCCGTGAACCGGACTTGGTTCAAACG
>JABDKD010000079.1 GCA_013003215.1 Pyrinomonadaceae bacterium | reverse complement strand
GTAGTTAGCACTCCAAAACCCGATCACAAGGCCAACGGAAAGGCCGATAATTGTAAAGATAACCGTTTTAGAGTTCATGTTTATGCATAACTGTGGAGTCCCGGGAGCAGGTAACTGACCCCGAGGTACGTGAAGATAACAAGGAGAAACCCGATAATCGCGAAATAGGCCGAGCTCCGGCCCTTCCATCCTCTCGAGATTCGAGTGTGAAGAAAGGCGGCGTAGGTGAGCCATGCAACCAATGCGCCAGTTTCTTTTGAATCAAAGCCCCACGGACGCCCCCATGATTCGTTTGCCCAAATCGCACCTGTGATCAAAAGCATTGCAAGGCCTGCAAATGCAAGACACGCTGTTTTGTACATCAGGTTGTCCAATGAATCGAGGCTCGGCAAGCGCTGCCGGAGCACATCCGTACGAAATCCGAAAAGAAGAACAAAACCGAGGCCCGCAACGGCCGTTATCAGGCCGGCAAATTCGACAGGATTGGTCTTTAAGGAAAGGAACATCTTCGATTTGGTGGCTTCAAGAAACCGATCAGCCGCCTGTTCGAATTGAGCGGGCGGAATTGCCGCGAACTCCTTCGCTGGTAAATCCTGACGCGCAACGAGATCTCTTCCCGCTGCCACTTTTTGTATTCGGTCGGCGGCTACCTGTGAGCTTATTCGTTCAGCAACATTTTGAGCAGAATTGACCCCGTTGACCCAGAAACCGATAGCCGCGATCTGCAATAAAAACGCTCCTACCAAACTGAATTTGCCGATATTTCGTGCATTTTCATTGTCTTTATAGATATAGAGCAAGTAGGTAACTATGACTATGCACAAAAGTACAGCAGAAATCGTCAAAAGGGCTCCTACGTACGGAATGTCCAGCCGGAAGGGTGTCGAAATACTCTTTGCCCCCTCTGCCCCGGGGACAAATATTCCGGCCCGGTAAACGAATTCAGTCAATACCGAGAACTTACTGATCGTAGCGATCACGCTAAGCGCGAAAACGCTTGCCCAAATGGCCATCGACTCCGGTTTGACCTTGTCTTTCAGAAGGTAAACTACCGCAACGGCGAAACACACCAAAGTGACACCGTAACTCAACGAGGCAACTCCGACGTGGATCGGCCTCCAGTAAGAGTCCAGTACAGGCGGCAGGTCTATAAATTCGCCGCCGATGAATCGCGCAAGAGTTAAAATAAGAGCGGCGAGGGGAAGTGTGAAGGCCCCGATTAGCCTGAACTGCTTGCGATTTATCAACAAAAGGGTCGTAATTCCGGCCCCGAATGCGAATGCAAGGCTCAGGTCGTAGAGATTTGCAAAAGGAATATACCTAAAGAACCAGGGCGTTTCCGGATTACCCGCGTCGCGAAGCATACCTATTTCGCGGTCGTATGCGGCAACCCACCTTACAAGCCAGGAAGAAAGGTTGAAAAAGACGCCCAAAGTCGCCGTCCAGAGACTGATCCGTGTGGCCATGCGTGACGGCGCGTAGATGTTGGTCAACTCAAACAGTGCCGCCATTATGTAGCAGGCCAGTGCAACCATCATGAGAGCTTCGTCCGACATGAAATTCGGACTTTGAAAGCGCCAGATCATCACAAGTATGGCACCGCCAATCGCAAGAAAAGATGGGATCTGTCTCTTCCACCCGGACTCAATTTCATTCATTTCCACGTCTGCGGTAACTTCTGACATAACTAATTCTCAACTTTTTTGATTTCTTTATCACGACCCTTTATCAGGCCGATCAATTTTGTAAACTTGTCCTCAAATCCCTGGTGGTTTCGATTTGTGTCACCACCCAAAACAGCGTTAACGCCTTCTTGATCCTGCTTTACTATTGCCCACACTCTTTTGTGCGAGACAAAGAAGACAAATATAAGAGCTCCAATCAAGCCGACCCCACCAAAATACCATGCGATGAATGCGCCGTTAAAAGGATCATACTTGATTGACAGTATGTGTGCGCGCGGTGATTTCTCGTATTCCTTTAGTTTCCATTTGTAGCCGGCTTTCGCCGCTCCGACCGGAATGTTCGAGGAAACGTCCCCGGCAAATGCGAATACCCTAACGGGTTGTTCATTCTTCGGTGTGACGCTCAGAACTGCCGCCGGGTTGTTGTAGTCGCCGCTTCTCGTGTCCGGTTGGCCATCTCGGTTGAATGTGAAATCGGGAAGGAACTCATCATATTTGATCACGGTGCCGTCCTGAAGCGTCTTCGAGCCGTTCCTGGGAATAGTGATTTCGACGGGTGCGCCTTCTTCGTCCTCAGGTGTTAACCCGAGAGTGATCGAACGTGCATTTCCGATTGGGATAGTCTGTGCCTGGAAAAACCTGTAACCCCTGTAGCTAAACGGTTTGTTGAGCCCGACATCCGCTTCGGTGACACCAAACTGCGGATCGTCGATCTTGATGCTCGTTACCCAGTCCAGTGTGTTGCTGGTGTCGATTGGGCCATTCGGGTCTATCAATTTCTGCTGAATGTCGGTGCAGGTAATCGTAAAAGGAAGCGACGCCGCGAACCTGTTTTGCTTGTCCAGATCGAATTCGATCAATTCAATTTCATCGGTCGTTTGTCCGGGCTTGAAGCCGACGTCAGCATCAAAACCGGTCTGAAGCGCGACAAAATGGCCAAGAAACAAGGTCAACAGGCAGACATGAACGATGTATGCGCCGAGGCGGTTCCATTTGCCGCTCTCACCAAAAACGGAGTAACTGTTGATATCTGAAACCTCTATGGCGCCGCCAAGTGAGTCATCGTCAACCGAAAAACCGGAATCATCCTGTTTCGCAGAAGGGACGACAGTGGAAATCGAGAGGCCCCAATTGAGTGAACCGGAAACAGAGAGCTCTCCCGTCTTGAAGAATCTGCCGGTCGAGCCTTCCCCTGTTTTATTCTCAAGCGCCTCGCGGATATCCGACGAACTCGCATCGAATGGAATCGGAGCGGTCCGGCCGGTTTCATCCCCACGAGAAAAAACGATCGAAAACTCCCCGTGTGTTGGTTCACCGTCAGCTTTTAGTACGTGGGTTCGCGAGACTTTCGTCGAAAAGCCCGAATCTTTGAAGGCCTTCGCCAGCTTGTCCGTTTGTTTCTCAACCGGATCCGAGTTAAGCGGCACGGTCTCTGACACGTGTCGGCCTTTTATCCATTCAATGGTTCCGACAAGTTTGGGTTTGATTATGTATGACCATGCCGAGGGGAAACGGTCAATCGAAGCAAGAACGATATTCAGTGAGAGCACGAGAAGAATAGCGTTAAAATAGATGCTGTGGTAAATATCGAAAAGTCCCAGCCATCCATAAACTGCTTTCTGTGCAGGTGTTAACCCGGCGTAGTAAGCGTCGAATCCATTGACATTTTGCTGAATGATTAGCATCCCAACGATCGAAAGGATGACTAATATGCAGAGCAAAACAACACCGAATTTTACCGAACTTATGAAGTCCAGTAATCGGAGCAGAATGGGTGCCTTTTTTGGAACCCGTACAACTTGCTTTTTGACCGGCTCTTTTACGGTATTAACAGAAGACATTCAAGAAAAAAAAATCTGCAATCTATACGAAAATACTAACGCAGCGTGCGACCAAAGTCATCCGATGAGTAATAAGAACGGTTTCAATTCAAAAGAAGAACAATTAAGGTCCAGCCGATTTGGAAAAACGAATTTGCTTAGCTATTCTTTCATATACCGCAAATGTATCCAGGGATTTACGATGAACGCAGTCACAGCTGATATACAGGACAATCGCACCGTCACATTTTTCGCGAAACTGGGTGCTTATTTTGAGTTAACAAAACCGCGAATAGCATTCATGCTGGTCTTGACATCCGCAGCCGGATTTTATGTCGGTGCGGGTAACGGGTTTGAGATCCGTTTATTCGCAAACTCAATGGCCGCAATCGCGTTGCTTGCGTTCGGCGTGGCGACCCTTAATCAATACCTTGAGCGTCGGATTGACCGGCTGATGAAGAGGACCGAGACAAGACCATTGCCATCGGGCCGCCTGAAACCCATCGAAGCGCTTGTATTCGGTTTGGTCCTTTGTATCGCGGCAGAGATCTATCTCTTCCTCGCTGTTAACGCCTTAACCGGATTTCTAGGTCTGATCGTTATCGCCGGGTATGTTTTCGTTTACACACCGCTCAAAAGAGTTACTTCCGCATCCACGGCAATCGGGGCGCTCCCAGGTGCAATGCCGCCGCTGATGGGCTGGACGGCCGCAGCCGGTGAGATCTCATTGTCAGCATGGTTTTTATTCGCCACATTGTTTCTTTGGCAGTTCCCACATTTCCTGGCAATAGCGTGGATGTACAAAGATCAGTATAAGAAAGCGGGAATTCTGATGCTGCCGGTAGTCGAGGCAAACGGAGATGTAACCGTCAAGCAGATCCTCGTTTTCACCGTAATGCTGCTGCCAGTTAGCCTGGCACCGTTCTTTTTTGGAATCTCCGGGCTTCTGTTCCTGATTGGCGCCTTGGTTCTAGGTATCTGGTTCCTTGTTACAGGTATTCAAATGGCACGCTCGAGAACAGATGCTGCGGCCCGCAAACTCCTGCTTGTGTCAGTGACGTATCTGCCGATTTATTTCGTACTGATGGTTTTGGGTCGTTGAAATGGATATTGGAACGATCGAACCGCCTGAAGAAGGCACTGAAAACAAGCCTAAACGGAGCCAAAGAAGCCGCGTCAGGGCTCCCGGAACCAGTGGGAGCGGGCCCGATGACGGCGGCGGCGGCGATCCCGGGAACAATGGGAACGGAGATAAAGGGCCCAAGAAAAGCGAAGGCGCAGGAGGTCCAACGGATCTCGGCGAAATCGAGAAATCCAAAGTCTTGATGTGGTTTCTGCTTCTCGTCGTCCTGATGACATTTGGCGGACTTATCAGCGCATATGTTGTGATCGCGACAAACGCGAATCTTGAGTGGAGGCCGTTTGAACTTCCATTTCAGGTTTGGGTGAGTACCGGCCTAATTTTTGCAAGCAGCTTCACCTATCATTTCGGTAAAAAGTCGGTTCTCAAAAAGCAGTTTGGGTCAGGCAAGAAATGGTTTGTTGCGACCGGAGTGCTTGGCGCGATGTTTATTTCGTCTCAGGTACTGGCCTGGATGGCACTGGTAGATCGAGGTCTCTACCTGGGTGAGAACCAGTACGCGGGATTTTTCTATATTCTCACCGCCGTTCATGCGATTCATGTAATTGGTGGAATCGGTGCACTCTGCTTCATCCTCTTGAAAACCTGGAATCCTCCATCAGGCGGAATAAACGAGCGAAAGTACTTTTCAGAAGCACGCGCAATTGGTTGGTATTGGCATACGATGGACGGCCTCTGGCTGGTGCTACTGTTCCTTCTGGGTTTTTGGAAATAAGTTGGCGAAATCTAATTCAAAACCTGCGTGGCTAATTGACGGCATTTCGATTCTTGTGGTTGCGGTTGTAGCTGTTTTGCTAGCAATGCCGAACAAGTTCGATTTTGGAACGTGGACCGAGAACCTTCCGCATGTAATCGGATCTGTAAACACGCTCGCTGCTCTTTCCCTTGTCGCCGGATATTTCTTCATCCGGATGAAGAGAATCGAGGTCCACAGGGTCTTTATGGGCACCGCATTCGGTCTCGGGATCGTTTTCCTTGTTTGCTATGTGCTTTACCACCTTACGAATCCTCCCAGTAAAATTGGTGCCGATGGTGCAGTGAAAGTGATATACCTTCTGATTCTGGCGTCGCATGTGCTGCTTTCGATAATCGTTCTTCCGTTGGTCCTGAGAGCAATGTTTTTCGCAGTCACGGGGCAAATAACACGACACCGTAAGATAGCGCGTTTCGCCTTTCCAATCTGGCTCTATGTGACGGTTTCCGGCGTTACGGTTTATCTGTTTGTCCACCAATTTTTCCCGCAACCATAGATTTGCTGCCAGAAATTTGCCAGAGGGTGCCGACCGGGTGTATAGTGCTCCTGTTGAAAATATGCCTAAGTCCAAAAAGGACGCGGGGGAACCACCGAGTCGGAAAAGAACCGACCAAGGGGCGAAGCGAAAGCGGGGAAACTTCTTCATCCCTAGCCCGGCAGCTAACCTCGTAGGCGTTGGAAGAAGAACCGAAATGATTTGCATTAATGCAATTTTTTAAGTTCTTGAATATTTTTCAACCAATTCAAAGAGACCTCTGGTCTTCTCAAAGAGCAAAGTTCCGAAATCCACGAGATGTTCGGAACTTTTTGCGTTTACAGAGCTTTATTTGATTTCCAACGGGGCTATCGAGAGGTCCTTAACCGGAATCTTCAAATCCCGATCAATCTCTACCAATTGAGGCCTTATTCTTGTCTTGATAGCCAACTGTTGCGATTTCTTGCTTAGCAGCAACGTTTGCCGGTACTGCTTTTCGGATGTTTCAACGAAAATGTCGAGGGGTAGATGGTAAAGCACGTTCCCCACTTGGGAATTCACAGCCTTCTGCTTGAAAGTCAGAGTCAGGATTCCTGTTCTTCGGTCGAATCGTTGCCTGACGCTTATCTTCGGATGACCGCTCCGGTAAACCCATTGATCAAAGAACCAGCCAAGACTCCGGCCAGAAGCTTTTTCAAATGTCTCCCGAACATCTTTTGTCTCGACGTTGTCAAAGCGATACGTAGTCAAATGAAGATTGATTCCTTTCCAGAACGCCGTATCGCCAATCTCTTCACGCAACGTGTGCACGACGGCGCTGCCTTTATTGTAGGTCACCGGGTCAAACATCGTGAGGTCGTCCTCCGGATCAGCCGAAGTATTGAAAAGCCCGTGACGAGCAACCTCTGTCGCGGCGTTGTAAGCCAAATATTCGGAGGTGTCAGCTCGGATCTTTCGAAGGTAGTCTTTTCTGCCGTTCGTTCGTTCCCGGTATGCGGCTTCCATAAAAGAAGCAAAGCTCTCGTTGGTCCAAAGTTCCGCCCAGTTCCTGCAGGTTACTAGATTTCCGAACCAGGAGTGGGCAAGTTCGTGCGAGACTAGGTCTTGAACAATCTCTGCGCCACCATTACCCGCCATATTGATCTCGGTGTCAGCGTAGGTTGTCGCGGTTATATTCTCCATGCCACCGAAAGGGAAGCCGGCGACTACAGTTTGATCGTACTTGTTAAAGGGGTACTTAACGCCGGTAAGATCCTCGAACACCCGCATCATGTCTTTTGTCTTACCGAAGGCTTTTGCTGCAATCTCTCCGCCCCCTGGGTATATGTAATAACCAAGGGGGATATCACGATAACGGTCCTCTATCTTGAGAAACCGTCCAACCACAAACGAGGACAGGTAAATCGAGTGCGGAACATCCATCTTGTAGTGAAATGTACGGGTGCCGTCTTCGTCCAGTGTGTTGGAGAGCAGTTTTCCGTTCCCGATTACATCATCTTCGCTTTCTACCTTGATGATCTGCTCCGTAGTCGCTTTGTCGTCCGGAAAGTCATATGACGGGAGCCAATGATGGGTTTCTTCGGCCTCGCCCTGCGTCCATATCTGCGCGCTTCGCAGGACTTTGTCTCCATCTACCGAAGGCGGTATAAAGTAAATGCCTTGTCTGGGCCGTGCAGAGTAGACAAACCGAAGCGTAATATTTTGGAACTGTCGAAGTGTTTCGTTTAGTTTTATTCGAAGCTTGCGGCCGTTGTATTCATATTCAAGTTGCTTTCCAGTATCGTGATCTGTGATTGAGTTGAAATCGATGTCTCTTGCGTCTAGTTCGACGTATGAAAGTGGTTTAGACAAGGGGCGAAGCGTCAATTCTGAGTCACCGAAAACCCTATTTCTTTTCTTGTCAAAGCGGAGTCCGATCTTGTAATGGATCGCATCAAAATGACGGACGCGGTTGAACGATAGATCCTCGGATTTCACTATGGGCGCGCCCAAGTGCAACCCGATTAACAAAAGCAAAAGAAGAGTTCTCATAAATTGCGGAATACCTTTATTTTGCTATTATTATCCCACACATTCATTTCGAATGGCGAGCACACCAGCTGCTGGTTAGACACAAATCAAGGTCAGTCTGTTTTTCTTCAAAATGCGTAAGAATCTATTGCTTAAAACAGTATTCGGTACCCTTCTGTTCGTTTCCGCGATCTTCGGACAGCAGACGGATTCAACTTATACCCTTTACTCAGCTGAAACGATAAAAGGGATGAAGGCTTTGCAGTCGGCGGCGCTAAAAAGCGATTACGCTTATTCAAGAACAAGGTACTTTACGAACAATATCGGTCCGCGTTTAAGCGGCTCTCCACAGTCAGAAAGAGCAATTGAGTATGTGGCTGATGAGATGCGGAAACTTGGTCTTGAGGTCAGGTTGCAGCCGATCATGGTACCCCATTGGGTCCGCGGGGAAGAGAAGGCGTCGCTGGTGAAATTTCCTGGGATGGCTACCGGGACCACGCAGAAGCTGAGTATTACGGCTCTTGGAGGCAGCACCGCGACTCCGGAAGCGGGGCTTACGGCTGAAGTGGTCGTTGTCCAGGATTTTGATGAACTGCTTTCGCTTGGGAAGAAGGGCGTCGAAGGGAAGATCGTGTTTTTCAACAACAAGTTTGACCGCAGGATGGCAAAAGCCGGAAAAGCGCTCGAGGCTTACAGCATCGCCGGTGAGGTGAGACGGAGAGGCGTGATCGAGGCAACGAAGCTTGGAGCTGTTGCCTGCGTCATCAGGTCCGTCGGTTCATCGGAGAATCGTCTTGCTCATACTGGAGGAATCGGTTTTGAACCCGGGCTCAAAAACGTTCCGGCCGCGGCAGTATCATTTGAGGATGGGGAATTGATATCTCATCTTGCGGGTGAAGGCTTGCTCGAAATGCACCTCGTACTTACACCAAAGACCCTTCCTGACAAGAGGAGCTATAACGTAATTGCGGATTTGAAGGGAACTGAGAAACCTGATGAAGTGATAGTGGTTTCAGGTCATCTTGATTCATGGGACCTTGGAACTGGTGCCCTGGACGACGCTGTCGGAGTCGCCATGGCGATGCAGGTTCCAAAACTTATTAAGGACCTGGGTCTAAAGAACCTACGAACCATTCGGGTTGTGGCATTTATGAACGAGGAGAACGGCTTCAGAGGCGCTAGGAAATATGCGGAAGAAGCGGACATCGGTAAGCACTTCGCTGCTATCGAAAGCGATTTGGGGGCGTCTCACCCCGTGGGATTCCTTTTCGCCGGCAAGCAAGAGGCTATGAACTTTTTGCGACCAATCTCAGCAGTTCTCACTTCGCAAGGCGCGGGATATATCGAGAGGAAGCCAAACGTAAGCTCGGATATTTCACTTTTGACCGCCCGCGGGGTACCTTCTTTTGCTCCTTTTTACGATTCCCGGGAGTATTTCAACTATCATCATAATGCGGCAGACACGTTTGATAAGGTGAATCCCAAAGATTTAGCAGAAAATGCCGCGTTGATGGCAGTGATCGCGTATGGGCTTTCAAACCTTGAACGGCCATTGCCAAGATAAAGGAGTTTTATACATGGACAGACCACCACCATATTTCCCTCAAGGGTCGCTTTCGCCCAGAGATGAGAAGCGTTATAAGAAGTTTAAGTTGATCGTAGGCATAGCAATAGCCCTGCTGATCCTCTTGGGTGCAGGGCTATTGGTCGGAGTTTACTATCTGGTGAGTTGGCTCGTGGCTTAGTTTTTCGATGCTGCTTCTACCGCAAGGTCAATAGTTCCGTACCGAGCCAGCCGTTCGGCCTGCGGGAAGAGCTTGACCGCACGATTTAGCTGCGGATCGAATTCATTAAAGACCTGAAAAGAAGTCTGCGATCCGTAGGCAGCTGTAACCAGCTCCGTACGAATTATCCTTTTAATGAATTTCGACTCTTTTCTTACCTTTTTCGCATCCAGCCCATAGACCTTTGAAGCATGATCGGTGAAAGTTGCCACCAAAGCATCGGATACCGGGAAATCACCGGCCTTAATGTCATAATTAAAGACGACGGGCTTGTCCACTGCGAAGGATTCGAATCCTTTTACCTCACCTGCCGCAAGTTTCAATACAAAAGAAAACAACGGGTCCAGTAGTTTTTGCTGGAACCGGCCTACGCTGCTGGAGACCTTCGGCGATTCTATTTTGACGTCCGGTGCAATACCGCCGCCCCCGTAGACTATTCTTCCCGAATCAGTTCGGCTTTCAGGGCCGCGATTTTGTTTGGGTTTTTCGGAATCCTCAAAAGATCCGCCATTGGTGTAATAGTTATAAAGGTTTCCATCGGAATAGTCCTTTTGAATCAGACGTCCGGAGGGAGTCTCGTATTTAGCGATGGTCAAAAGGAGCATCGATCCATATTCAAGCGGATAGGGATTTTGGACGAGCCCCTTACCAAACGAATTTTCGCCAACGATCAGTGCCCGGTCATGATCCTGCAAGGCACCGGCCAAGATTTCAGAGGCAGATGCGGTACTGCCGTTTACCATAACGATCAAAGGTGTTGAATCCGGGCTTCGGTTGTCCGATGAAAAAGTTTGAGGGCGCCCCTGCTTTCGACCTTTTTGAGTAAAAATCGCCTGACCCTCTTTCAAAAAAGTATTTGCGACCCAAAAGGCCTGATTTACGAGTCCTCCGCCGTTTCCTCGAAGGTCCAAAACCAATCGTTTCATACCAGCCGCTTTTAACTCTTTCATTGCGGCCGCGAATTCGTTGTAAGTGGTGCGGTTGAAGCCACCCGTCATCGCGATATACCCAACTTCCGGCCTAAACATATAGACTTCCGGAATCGAGGGCGTCGAAACACCGTCACGGACGATTTCAACTGTCTCTCGTTCTCCCGTACCGTTCCGTTCTATCAGCACTACCGCGGGTGTCCCCTTTGGTCCCCGAAGGAAATCTCTAACTGTGTAATATGGCTTGCCGAGCATCGACTGGCCATTTACCTCAACGATCTTATCGCCGTACCTAAGTCCGGCCCGATTTGCCGGTGCGCCATGAAAGGTCGATTTAATATAGGTCGCGACTACCTTGCCATTAGCGTCCCGCAAATCGCCAATCGTGGCTCCAATTCCAAAATATTTGGAGTTCTGATTGGTTTGGAATTGCCGGAACTCCTTGGCATCAAAGTAGTTAGAGTGAGGATCAAGCGTATGCAGCATCGTATCAATAACGGATTTGAATAGGGCGTTATAATCCGTCTCGCTGCCCTCAAAGTGATGCTCTTCGATGAGGGAAAGCGCCTCCGCCATGTCACGTTCAACCTTTTCGATCGTGACGGGTTTCTTCTTTGAATCGGATGCGGCTACATCGTCTCCCTTCGAAGGAAGATCGAGTTTCGAAACTGATTCGGATTGGGGATAGCCACCAATTGCAAGGAAAAGGGTAATTGCTGCGGCGGCGAAAGGGCTAATGCTTCTTCTCACTTACAAAATCTCCCGTAAATACTGCATGCCGAATACAAACCGGCGAAAAAATGATAACATTGCTTTGAAGAAAAAGCGACGTAATTGGTTGTATTCGATAGTCCTTATGTCTATGCAGCAACTCCTTGAAGTTACTGATCTCCAAACACATTTTCCTACCAAAGAAGGCACCGTTAAAGCCGTAAACGGTGTGAGCTTTAGCATTGCGGAAGGCGAAATGCTTGGGCTCGTCGGCGAGTCCGGATGCGGCAAGTCCATCACTGCTCTGTCGATAATGCGGCTGGTTTCTCACCCGGGAAAGATCGTAGGCGGATCCGTATTGTTCAAAGGGAAGGAACTGCTCAAGGCCAGCGATAACGAAATGCGCGATCTTCGCGGAAATGATATTGCGATGATTTTCCAGGACCCGATGACCTCGCTGAACCCGGTGTTTAAGGTCGGCGAGCAGATAGCGGAAGCGCTGAGGCTTCATCGGAAACTCTCCAAGGAGGAGGCCTGGGATGCAGCGATCAAATCGATGCGGGAAGTCTCGATCCCTTCACCTGAAAGAAGGGTCCATGACTACCCGCACCAGCTTTCGGGAGGAATGCGGCAGCGCGTCATGATAGCCATGGCGCTTGCTTGTGATCCCGAATTGTTGATTGCGGATGAGCCGACAACCGCGCTCGATGTCACGATTCAGGCTCAGATCCTTGAGCTTTTGAACGAATTGCGACGCACTCGAAAGCTAGCAGTGCTTTTGATTACTCACGATCTGGGGGTAGTAGCCGAGACTGTTGACAGGGTCTGCGTGATGTATACCGGTAAGATCGTAGAAGAGTCCCCGGTTGAAGAGATATTCGAGGATCCTAAGCACCCATACACAAAGGGGCTTCTGAATTCAGTCCCGAAACTAACGGAAGACAGGGTAGTTAAATCGATAAGGCTCTCCACGATCGAAGGAGTAGTGCCTAGTCCGTCCGAACTCCCTCCCGGCTGCCATTTTGAACCCCGGTGCAGTGTTCGGGAAGATATTTGTGACAAAGAAGAAATTAACTTGAGAGAACTCGAAAACGGCGTACGGGTTAGATGTGTGCATTATGAAGGACATGTTTAACGAAATGGTTGCCGGACACAAAGAGGGGCCGGTAACGCTTCGGCATCCGGTTGTCGAAAATGCAGAAGAGTTCATTGAGAAATCCAGGAGATCAGAGAAGTTCCATAAAGGACTGGTGTCACCACCAGTCGATCTGTCTGCCTACACTGATTACA
>JABDKD010000149.1 GCA_013003215.1 Pyrinomonadaceae bacterium | reverse complement strand
GCTAAATGTATAGTTCGCTCACTTAGAAACAGATCATTTTCCATTTCAAATTTTTCATTCTGCATTCTGCATTTAGCATTTTTCATTTATGAATATGCGATGTGAATGGGCGACAAACGAACTGGCGATTGGCTACCACGATAAGGAGTGGGGAGTGCCTCTGCACGACGATCAAAGGCTATTTGAGTTTTTGATTCTGGAAGGCGCACAGGCTGGGCTTTCATGGGATACGATTCTCGCAAAAAGAGAGAACTATCGAAAAGCGTTTGATAGTTTTGATCCTCAGAAGGTCGCAGGTTACGGCGAAAAAAAGTTCAAGGAACTCCTCGGGAATGCGGGTATCGTGAGGAATAAATTGAAAGTCCGATCTGCAACGCGAAATGCAAAAGCTTTTCTCAATGTCGTTGAAGAGTTTGGGTCCTTCGACAAGTACATCTGGAGCTTCGTAGGCGGCAAGCCGATAGTCAATGAGTTTAAGTCGTTAAAAGAGGTACCCGCATCTACCGACATTTCGGACGAAATGAGTAAAGATCTCAAAAAGCGAGGATTTAACTTCGTGGGATCTACCATTTGTTATGCATTTATGCAGGCGACCGGGATGGTAAATGATCATGTGACAGGGTGCTTTCGTTTTAAGGAGGTATGAAACGGAGCAGAATAACCATAGCGCGATCGTATTAGGTGGATGTCTTGCCGTCGGAGTGGCGGGCGCATTCTTAGTTTCGCTCGGAACGAGTGGCTATACAGCGTCAATAGCATTTTATGTTTTCGCCATTTTTGTCATCCTCCCGCTTTGCATAACTTTATTCATCGGAGCGTGTGAGGCGGCCTATAAGGACAAAGGGTTACTCGCAGCCACTTTGTTGGCCTCTGTTCTCTGGCTTCCATTTTGTTATGGAGGTTCTTTGAAATTGTTGGAATTTACGGGATTCGCCAGATACGTTTACGCTGGAGCAGAAGAGATGAGGCCGATGGGATCGGAGTTTCGCGAGAGGATTGTAATCGAGGTCAAGGAGGGCACACCGATCGAGGATGTTAAGAGATTTGAAGAAGAGGTTTTGCGAGTCTCAACCCCGACGAAAAGTGGTGTTTCGATTGATTTTGGTTCCGGAATTTGTGGAATCTGGTACCCGAAAACGAGATCCGGAAAAACGATAATCGATGTTCCGTTTTGCGGTGACGCAAGCGAAATTCACAAATCCGAATTAAGGAGCAAAGTCAAAGACTCGCCGATTGTTCGAACGATTTATGAGGATTTGAAATTCAAGGATATTGAAGAGCTTTGAAATCTGATGAATTATCCGGTTACTCAGGCAGTAAGATATTTGAGAAGTAAAGACATTGAGATCGTCCCGCATCTTTTTGAGTATGTCGAAAAGGGCGGTACCTCGCATTCGTCGACAGCACTTGGAATCGAGGAAAGCGCGATTGTAAAAACCCTGGTTTTTGAAACGGCCGACGCCAAGCCGCTGATCGTCTTGATGCGGGGCCACATGATGGTGTCGACAAAGAAGCTCGCGAGGCATATAGGCACTAAGTCGATAAGTCCGGTGACGCCTGAGAAAGCTAACCGGCTAACGGGCTATATGGTTGGAGGGACCTCACCGTTAGGCCTCAAGAGGCCGCTTCCGATATATGCGGAGGGGTCGATTTTTGAACTTGATAGGATCTATATAAACGGCGGGAAAAGAGGGTTCTTAGTTGAGCTTGAGCCGCAGGTTCTGGAAGAGATTCTTGATTTAGAACGAGTGGCCGTCGGAATCGAGCGGCAAAAAACGAATTGAAACACATAGGAGCATAGCAACATAGTAGGGATTAAAACGGGTGTCATTTTATTTCTTTATTCCGGGCAAGCTCTTACAATTCTTCTCCTATGATCCTATGTTTCTATGTGGTTATTGAATCACTTAACAAATGCTGGCTGAAACTGGGGCTGAACAAAACGGACTGAGTATTGAAGCGATCGAGATAATACTCTTGATCGGCGCCGTAGTTGCGATAATTGCACGGCGTCTGAAGGTTCCCTACACGGTCGGTCTAGTGATCGCGGGGATCGTAATCGCGTTCCTGCCGCTGGGCTTCGAAATCGCCTTTAGCAAAGAGCTTTTGTTTAAGATTCTCCTTCCGCCACTAATCTTTGAAGCGGCGTTGTACATACACTGGAAAGAGCTCAAGAGAGATCTGATTCCGGTTGTAACCTTTGCAAGCATTGGGGTTCTCTTGTCAGCAGCGATCACGGCGGCGGTCATGCATTACGTTGTCGGATGGGCATGGCCGATGGCCGCGCTGTTTGGTGTTCTGATCGCGGCGACGGATCCTGTCTCGGTTATCGCGACATTCAAAGAAGCAAAGGTCAAAGGCCGCCTCCGCTTACTTGTAGAGGCAGAGTCTCTTTTTAATGACTCAACCGCTGCAGTTGCGTTTGCCATTGCGCTTACATTTGCGATGGGCATGTCGATGTCACCCGGAACCGCAGCGGCGGCTTTTGGTTTGTCTATTGCGGGCGGGATCGCGAGTGGTTTGATAGTTGGGTGGGGGTGTCTTTTTATCGCCGGCCGAACTACCGATCATTTGGTTGAAATTGCTCTTACCACTATCGCGGCGTTCGGATCGTTTTGGCTGGCGGAACAGTTCTCTTTTGCCGGCGTTCACCTTTCCGGTGTTTTGGCTGCTATGACAGCTGGCTTGCTTGTCGGCAATACAAACCAGCTTGGCTTCATAACCGAGAAAGGGGAGGAGTCGATCGAAGACTTCTGGGAGTTCGCGGCATTTGTCGTCAACTCGATCGTGTTTGTGATCCTTGGTATTTCGGAGGCTGGTCAGAACTTTGTTACGAGCCTTGGGGCGATCGGCGTGGCAATCGCGGCCGTGATTATCGCAAGGGCGGCTGCTATCTATCCGATCTCGGCGGTGTTTTCGTTTACAAAATGGAAGTTTGAAAGAGAACACCAGCACATTCTGTTCTGGGGCGGGCTTCGCGGCGCGTTGGCACTTGCTTTGGCACTTGGTATTCCGGATTCGGTGCCCTATCGGAGTGAGATCCTGACAGTGACTTTCGGGGTCGTGGCATTTTCAGTATTCGCTCAAGGACTTACGATGACCCCCCTTTTGAGAAGGCTCGGGCAGATACCCTCTGTGGAGGTATTAAACAGGGATGAAGGGGATAAAGGGGATAAAGGGGATTAATGATTGAAGATTGAGGATTGATGATTTAGGACCGAAGACCGATAACTGATAACTGATGACTGAGGTTCACGTGTGAATCAATGAGCATTAGTGCAATTGAAAAATGCTGAAATAGAAGTCAGTTTCAGGTTTCGTATTGTGGAATAGAGAAGATTTTCAATCCTCAATTATCAATCATCAATCCCTTTCAAAACTTTCATCCCTGTTAAGAGAATTATGTTAATCAACGAATTATTACCTGATTACGATGTAAGCGACCGGTACCATGTCGAGATAGACGCGCCCTCGGAGACTGTCTGGGAAGAGATGTGGACCACGGATTTTTGTAAATCACAGGTTGTCAGCTGGCTCTTTTTTCTGAGGGGGCTTGAGTCCAAGAGCCTCACGCTTTCGGATTTGGACGAAATGAAGTTCAAGTTGATCGGTGAAAAGCGGGGAAGCGAGGTTGCTTTTGGGCTGATCGGCCAGTTTTGGAGCCCAAATGGAAACCTGCAAGACTTTGATCCAAAGGAGTTTAAGAGTTTTGATGAGATAGGATTCGCCAAGTGTGTTTGGAGTTTCCAGTTGGAAGAGCAGGGAAAGAAAACCCGCCTGACTACCGAAACTCGTGTGAGGTGTACTGACAATCTCAGCCGCAGTTATTTTGATATTTATTGGGCATTTGTGCGGCCATTTAGCGGTTGGACCAGGAAGGAGATACTCTCGCTTATAAAACAGGAATCTGAGAAGAGTAAAAATGCAGAGGAGATGGATAATTGATAATGGAGAAGGGACAATTCGGAAACCCGCTTGTTTTCTGTTTTGCTTGGCAATTTTACCTCCCTTTGTATACAATTTCAAAAAATGAATGAGCATTCACTCATTTTGAGCTATAATTGATTTATGAAAGAAGCAGTAATTGTATCGGCCGTGCGTACGGCTGTTGGAAAGGCTCCAAAGGGAACTCTGCGAAACACCCGGCCGGATGACCTCGGGGCGACCGCCATAAAGGGCGCCGTCGATCGGGTCGAGGGTTTAGAAGGTGCAATGGTTGATGACGTGATCATGGGCTGTGCTTTTCCCGAAGCAGAGCAGGGCATGAACGTTGCGCGTACCGCCGCGATCGAAGCAGGGCTGCCGGTCGAAGTCCCGGCTATGACCGTTAACCGTTATTGTTCTTCGGGTTTACAAACCATCGCGCTCGCGGCGGACCGAATTAAGACGGGAGCTGCAGACGTAATAGTGGCAGGCGGACTTGAGACTATGTCGATGATTCCAATGGGAGGAAACGTGTTTCGGCCGAATCCCAAGATCGTCGATAATTATCCGGACTATTACCTGAACATGGGGCTTACTGCTGAAGCTCTTGCGAACAAATATGAGATCTCGCGGGAGGAACAGGATGCGTTTGCGGTTTCGTCGCACGAAAAAGCGGCCGCTGCCATAGACGCCGGCAACTTCAAAGACGAGATTGTTCCCCAAACTGTCTTTGTAGATGAAACCGACGAGAATGGCCGCACGCGCCGAAAAGAGGTCGTATTTGATACCGACGAGGGCGTGCGTCGCGATACCTCGATGGAGGGTCTTTCAAAGCTTCGACCTGTATTTCATGCCAAGGGCTCAGTCACAGCGGGCACATCTTCGCAGATGTCTGATGGCGGGGCGGCTGCAGTCGTGATGTCCGCCGAGAAAGCTGAAGAAATGGGCTTGAAGCCGCTTGCCCGCTTTGTTGCCTATGCAACTGCGGGGTGCCTTCCTGAAGAGATGGGGGTTGGGCCCGTCTACGCGATTCCGAAGGCGCTCAAACTCGCCGGATTGGAGCTAGGTGACATCGATGTTATCGAACTAAACGAGGCGTTTGCCGCGCAGGGTCTTTCGGTAATGAAGCTTCTGGAGATGAACCCGGAGAAAGTAAATGTTAACGGCGGCGCGATCGCACTTGGACATCCGCTGGGGTGTACGGGGGCGAAACTCACGGCTACGATCCTCCAGGAAATGCAACGTCGCGAAGCCAGGTACGGAATGGTGACAATGTGCGTCGGCGGCGGAATGGGCGCCGCAGGAATTTTTGAATTGATTTAGTAGTTTTACCGCAGAGGACGCAAAGAACGCAGAGGTTAGAATCGTGCCAATGAGTAAGCTAGCTGATTTTGTTGAGCGATCATTGGAGTCTCAAACTAACTATTGAATCTTTGCTCTGCGTCCCCAGTGTTCTCTGCGGTGAAAAATGTTCGAAAAAACTGAATGAAGATTCATTCATTTAATAAATAGACGATAGAAGGAAAAGAGAAAATGGAAGCTACAGCTGAAAAGGAATATGTAAAAGGCGGCGCGTTTCTTATTGAAGAATGCGAGGCCAGCGAGGTGTTTACGCCTGAAGATTTTACCGACGAGCATCGGATGATTGATGAGAGTTCGCGCGAATTCGTCGATAACGAGGTCGTCCCGCAACTTGAGGCGATGGAAAACCACGAGTGGGATATTGCCCGCGATTTGGTCGCAAAAGGCGGCGAATTGGGACTCTTTGGCGCCAACATTTCGGAAGAGTACGGCGGGCTTGATCTTGATCAGGTCACCGGTGTGATCATCGCTGAGAACATGGGCCGTGCAGGCGGTTTTGGTACGACCTATGGCGCACATTCTTCTATCGGCCTCCTTCCGCTTCTCTATTTCGGCAGTGAAGAGCTGAAGAACAAATATATCCCGCAGATCGTTTCCGGCGAGAAAGTCTCGGCCTATTGCCTTTCTGAAGCCGGCTCGGGCTCTGACGCCCTGGGAGCGAAAACAACTGCAAAGCTAACGGAAGATGGTGAACACTATGTTCTCAACGGCGAGAAGATGTGGATATCGAACGGCGGATTCGCTGATTATTACATCGTGTTTGCGAAGGTTGACGGCGAAAAGAAAAAGTTCTCGGCGTTCATGGTCGAACGAAGCGACAACTGTCGCCCCGGTGCGGAGGAACACAAGATGGGTATCAAGTCTTCATCGACGACCCCATTGATCCTTTCGGACGCCAAGGTTCCGGTAGGTAACCTGATTGGAGAAGTTGGTGATGGTGCGAAGATCGCATTCAACATTCTGAACGTGGGTCGCTTTAAGCTGGGCGCTTCGGTTACAGGTGGTGCGAAACTGGCTATCGATCAGGCGGTCAAATATGCCAATGAACGGGAGCAGTTCAAGACAAAGATCTCTCAGTTTGGTGCGATCAAGAGCAAGATCGCCGAGATGACCGTTCAAACCTGGGTTTCGGAATCGATCACATACCGAACAGTTGGAATGATCGATGAGTTGATCGGTGACGGAGCCGATGGAGATAAAAAGCTGCGCTCGATTGAGGAGTATGCGGTGGAAAGCTCGATCAACAAGGTCTTTTGTTCGGAAGTTCTCGATTTTGTTGTCGATGAAATGGTGCAGATATTTGGCGGCTATGGTTATTCGGCGGAATACCCGGCCGAAAAGGCGTACCGTGACTCGCGGATAAACCGAATCTTTGAAGGGACTAACGAGATCAACAGGATGCTGATCCCGGGTATGCTTCTCAAGCGTGCGATGAAAGGGGAGCTGGGACTTCTCAAGGCCGCTACCGCGCTGCAGGACGAGATACTTACTCCGCAAATGTCATTCGACGAAGATACCGGTTTGCTGTCTACCGAGTTCAAGCTTGCAGCCAATGCAAAGAAGGTTGCTTTGATGGTCCTTGGAAGCGCGGCTCAGAAATTCATGGCCGACATTAAGGACCAGCAGGAAGTCTTGATCGGGTGCGCCGACATCATAATGCAGGCATACGCAATGGAAACTGCCTGTCTCCGTGCGAAGAAGATTGCTGAGAATCAGGGAGAAGAGGCCGCCGCAAAATTTGTTGATGCTGCTGGGGTTTTCTGTAACGACGCGACACAAAGAGTCGAATCGACCGCCAAGAACACGCTCGCGGGATTTGCAGAAGGCGATGAGCTGCGGATGATGCTGGCCGCCTTGAAACGCTTCACGAAGAATAACAACCCGATCAATACGATCGCAGCACGTCAGCGGATTGCCGACGGCCTGATCGAAGCGAATGGGTATAACTTCTGAGTGCTGAGATCGGAGTTCAGAGATCAGAGTTCGGAGTTCAGAGATCAGAGAATCAGGAATTCCTTACCTGGCACGTAGTGTCAGGCAGTCACCTAGCCGTGGCCTTCAGGCCACGGAACTCGAAATAAAATCATTTTCCGTCGCGTTAGCGACGGCAGATTAGCGTACAGAGTTACGCCTATGGGCATGATCTATAGGTTCACAAAGGGCACGGTTCGTTTGAGCCGTGCTTTTTCTGTTGGTGGACCCAGCATTTGTTCCTCTGCGACAAATTCCCTTTCATTTCCTTGCAATTCCAACCAAGCTAATTGATTATTGCCCAATGGATATCGACAGACAGACATTGACCCCGGTCGAAGGCGTATCTGAACAGATCGGCTATTATCTTGCGGGCATGGAAGAGGTCAGAGCACAACTGCGAAAAGCGGTCGAAGGCCTTTCGAATGAAGCGGCTCATGCAAAGCTCTTACCTGAAACGCACAATATCGTTCAGTTGATCCTGCATTGCGGTGAAGCGGAATGGTGGTGGATTCAGTGTGTTGTGATGGGAGGTGAGATCGATGACGAACTCAAATCCTCGGCATTCTGGGATGTGCTGGAAGAAGGAAATGAGCCGTCAACAGCTTTGTCTGCGAAGTCCGCGGTAAGGGAGATTGACCAAATCAGTGAGTTGACCCGGGCACATCTGGCGGGTTTCTCCGACGAAGATCTGGACAAATATTACGAACGTCCTTACAGCGAGCAAAAGATAGAAAAGAGCCTACGTTGGATACTTCACCACCTGATCGATCATGAAGCACAGCATAAGGGCCAAATACTGATGCTCAAGAGGCTGCTTCGCAATTAGTGCATGTATATATCAAACCGTAAATCGTAGATAGTAAATCGTGTATTGAGTTCAGATGCTTACACTGTCTTTCTCAAAATCATTCTTTGGTTTTTACACTCAAGATTCAGTTTTACAGTATTTACAAATCACGATTCACTATTCACGACTAACAACCCTATGAATCTCGCTTTGATCGGCTTCATACTCTACCTGGCTGTTCTCATTGTGATCGGCATCGTGTCTGCGAAGTCGTCCTCGGAGGGGGTCGGTGCGTATTTTTTAGCCGGCCGCAAGCTTAACAAATGGGTTGTCGCGTTGTCCGCGGTGGCGTCAGGTCGGAGCGCCTGGCTCCTGATCGGCTTTGTTGGTATCGCCTACGCAAAGGGAATTGCAGCGCTATGGGCCGCGGCGGGGTACGTTACGGTCGAGTGCCTGATGTTCTTCTTTTATGCGCCCCGGCTGCGTAAGTTCACTGAAGAGAACGATTGCATTACAATTCCCGACTTTTTTGCCGCACGGTTCGGAGAAGGATCCGGTTTTCTTCGGGTGCTTTTGGTGATAGTCATTGCGGTCTTTATGATCGCCTATGTTTCGGCGCAGTTCGTGGCGGGAGGCAAGGCTTTCTTCAGCAGTTTTGGCATCGATCAGACTACCGGCGTGGTTTTGACCGCGCTTATCGTGCTCCTCTATACGGGTCTCGGGGGATTTGTCGCGGTTAGCAAGACCGACGTGATCCAGGCGATTTGCATGCTCTTTGCCCTTGTTGTCCTTCCTATCATTGCAGTTATCGATATCGGAGGCCCCGGTGTAGTACTGGCAAATCTCCAGAATGCGGACCCCGTGTTCTTTGACCTTCAGGCGGTGACATGGGGAGTAACATTGGGCTACCTGGGAATCGGACTTGGTTCTCCCGGCAACCCTCACATCCTGGTTAGGTTTATGTCGATCAAGAAGCTAAGCGAACTTAGGTTTGCAGCTCTGATCGGGACTTTTTGGAATGTGGTCCTTGCGCTGGGAGCGATGCTTGTTGGTTTTACGGCCAGAGCGTATTTTCCCGATGTCGCTGCGCTTCCAGGCGGTGACGCGGAACAAGCCTTTCCATATCTCGCGGGTCAGCTCTTGCAACCGCTTTTGTTCGGATTGATGATCGCGGCAATCTTTTCGGCGATCATGTCATCCGCAGATTCACAGCTGCTCGTTGCCGCTTCTGGAATCATCCGGGACGTTTATCAGAAACTACTCCTGAAAGATAGCGAAGTAGATGAAAGAAAACTCGTCGTCTATAGCCGCGTCGCCGTGACCCTGTTGGTGCTTGCCGCACTTCTGTTCGGTTTTTTTGCGACAGACCTTGTTTTCTGGCTGGTGTTGTTCGCTTTCGGAGGCCTTGGGGCGACGATCGGTCCGACATCCATACTAGGATTGTTTTGGAAGGGAACAACCCGGGCGGGAGCCATCGCGGGTGTCATTACCGGCGGAATGCTTATCTTCTTGTGGAAGCTCGTTCCATTCTTTAAAGTAAGTGTTTGGAACATTTATGAGCTGATCCCCGCCTTCATCGGGGCATTTGCCGTAACTGTTATTGTAAGTATCTTCACTCGTAAAGGTGAACGTAAAATCGAATAAGAAAAGGAGAGCACGACTTGAATCAATTATGAGTACCAAGCTTTTTTTCACAGTTTTGTTTGCAACCGTTCTGGCGATTTCGTGTACCAATCCCACCGAAGAAGGGCCACAGGTATTTCATGGCACCGGAAAAATTCTCGCAGTCGATGCTGAAAAAGGCACAGTTACCATCGACCACGGCGAGATCAAGGGATTGATGTCAGCGATGACGATGGATTTCGATGCAAAGGACAAGAAGATCCTCGAAAACATTGATGTTGGCGACCAAGTTAAGTTCAGCCTTAGCAAGTTTGGCGAAGACATTGATCTGGTGTCGATAAGACGCCAGGGCGAAAAGACGATCAGCGGGGCGAAGATCTATTTGGAAAGCTGTGCGCGTTGCCATGGCGAAAGAGGCGAGGGCAAGAAAAAGGGAATTCCGCTCATTGAGGGCCATGCGCTGGAACACTCCAAAGAAGATTTCCTGAAACAAGTTCGCATGGGTGGCGAAGATATGCCGGCTTTTGATGACAAGCTGAGCGAAAAGGAGATCGCAGCGGTGGTCGATTACGTGCGTGACCAGATTCAAAAGGGGTTGCGCAAGGATGAAGAATCTAAACACGATCACAAATAATGAGCTAAGGCCGGCAAGATTTGTGAATGGACATCAGTTCCGGGATTTGTAATCCGGCTTTCCGCTGAGTTATTCCCAGTCGCCGAGTAAGGTGAACGCGCTCCAATAGAATGGGGAGCTATACCGCCGGATATTCTTCATTTCGATCTTCGCCTGTTGAAGTGCTTTGGCGGCAGGCAAGCCCTTTTGAAGGTGGTTTCTATAAAAGCGCTCCATAAACTCTGCCGTTGCCGCATCATCAACCTTCCAAAGACTGGCAATGACTCGACTTGATCCTGCGTACAAAAAGCCTCTCGACAATCCGATCAAGCCTTCACCGCGTACATCCTTACCGAGCGCTGTCTGGCATGCCGACAGCACCACCATATCGCTCGATAACTCAAGATTGTAGATATTGTTCAGGCTGAGGAAGCCATCCTGCGAGCGTCCTTCTTTGTCGAAAAGTGAAAAAACAAGACCCGACAATTCCGGGTGCGAAGTATTGAGCAGGCCGTGTGTTGCAAAATGAACTATTTGATAATTCGCAAGGCCCGCGGTTTCCACGTTCTCCAGATCCGCCTCAAAGTCCGTATTTAGCGTCCGCATGTCTTGGTTGACCAGATTCGATATACCGTTTGCCTCTCTTCGTGAGGCCAGCAGTCTGGGCAGTTCCTCTCCGAATTTGAAATCCCGCAAAACTCGATCGAGCTCACCATTTTGACTCCCCGCTGCCGGTTTTGATTCTTTGGATAATCGCGAATCATTCTTGTCAAAAACAGGGTCCGCGAATACAGCGATCGTTTTGCGGTCCGGATTTGTCTTGCCCGGGTTCTTTCTGATCTGCGAGAGAACGGAAGCGGAGGGCAAAACGATAATCTCGTTTTTCTCTGTCAGATATTGCGATTGTCCGGCTCGAAGTGCCGAATAAGGCACATACTGCAAAATACCATCCGCAACGATGGCGAGTCTTTTCCCCTCGATCTCTTTTGCTGCATCGGGTAACAGCACTTTGCCCAATTGTTCCGCAAGTACTTCTCTTTGTTTGGTCTTGATTCGATCATTCTCGATCGTAAGGTCATAGAATCTGCGGGCTGTGTTTTCGATAATATCACGACCGGGCAGCTCGTACATCTCGATGTTTTCTGTTGTCACGAGCCACATGAAACTTCGTTTCGTTCCAAGTTTGTACTCAATCAGTACCGTATCTTCATCAAGCAATATCTGGAATTCATCTGCAGAAACGGTCTGAACATTGGTCAGATCAGAATATCTGGGATTCTCGCGCCGAATTCTGATCTTCAAGTTTTGAATGGCCGTGTTCAATTCGTTTATATCATTGTTGATTTTACTTATCTGTTCCGGTTTTGGTTTTCCGCCCAGGATTCGCTGTCGATCAGAGTATTTTGAATTGATCTCGGTTTGAAGGTCCTTAAGCTTTGCAAGATTTGCGGGGTTTATGCCTTTTCGAAAATCGACTCTTGCTTCATGGAGCAATTCCACCAAACTGCGCGAACGCGAACGTTCGCTCATTTCCAGTGCGTGCGCCACGTCTGCCTCATTCTTGTCTTTTTCGAATCTCGAAAAGAGTAGGTCAATGTAGAGCTCGTAATAATCCTGGACAGTAGAAAAATAGGTATAACGAATCTCCGAACTAACCAACTCGCCGCGGATCTTCTCGATGAGATCTAGTCCCTTGCTTACATTCTCGATCGCAAGTGTTAGATTTCCTCTTTCTCTTTCGGCAACGGCAAGCTGATACAGGGATCTCGCCTCAAGTTGTCTATCCCCGACCTTGTTTGCGAAAAGATTTCCTTCGCTGAGATTTGTATACCCCTCCTGTTTCCTCCCTGTTTCGCGTTGAGCGCTGCCAAGGGTAACGAGTGAATTTGCGATCCCGCGGTTATGCTTGATCTCACGGCGCATATCCAGAGACTGCTGCATGAAGGCTATGCCCTCGTCTTGCTTGCCGCGTTTTATCAGCGTCGCGCCTAGATTGTTTAAAGTATTGGCAACACTACGTTTCCCACGAATGCTTTTATCTTCGCGTTTTATTACCAATGATTCTCTAAGGAATTTTTCAGCTTGCTCGTAGTTCCCAAGCAATCTGTATGAATTGCCTATGTTATTCAGAAATATGCCAATGCTTTTTCTATTTCCGACATCGCGCTGGAGTTCCAACGCCTGGGAATAATAGGAAATCGCTTTTTCATTCTCGCCCAACTTTCCGTAGACCGCGCCTATGTTGTTTACCGCGGAACTCCCGAAATATTGATTATCAAGTTCGCGGAAGATCTTTAGACTGCTGAAATAGGAATCCAAAGCATTTTGGAGCTCGCCAAGCTGTTCTTCAATCAAACCGATCTGAAGTATGGCTACGCCTTCCCAAACCCGATCTTTTTTGATCTTGGAAAGCCGTTCTACCTCCCTGAGATTCTTCACCGCGTCGCGTTTGCCTTGTATCGTTCCCTTGTACTTCAAAACGAGGGCCGCTTCTGCGACTTTTGTAATTTCTCCGGAGGCTTTGTTTATGCGAGTATCTTCCGGCGTGGTCGGTCTAACTTCCTTAAGCAGAATCGTAAACTTGCCCATTTTAGCGCGGGGATCGGCAGGTGTAACGGAGATCTTGTATTCGCCGGCCTCCCCAGACGTGACGAGGATCAAATCATCTCCAAAGAATCCGCTTGGCGACTCTGACGTAATAAACGTGTCGCCTTTCGGATTGATTGCCGCAAGAGATACATCGACCCCGTTTTGCACAATCTCTATTCTTCCGGTCTTACCGGAACCGAGCGTGATACTAAAGAACCGGGTTTCCCCGCCTTTGATCTCGGATTCAACGGGACTGTCCAGAGAGAGTTTGACGTCCTCGGATTGGGCAAAAAGATGTCCTGTGAAGATCAGGCATACTGCAACCGAATAAATCAGTAGACGGAGAATTGGTGAGATTCTTATCATAATGCTAAGGTGTCGGGATTTTTGTTATTAATGACATTCCGACATAAATCCCATTTAGTCAAGATTTTGACTCCCTAAACAGTCCGGGATCTTATGTACTCTCAGGCCCCCGTTTTGTGAAAAAAATGGCCCCGTCCATATTTTCAGGACGAGGCCTTAGGAGGGGAGAAGACATACTATTCGTAAACATAGGCACTTGGCAGCGGAACATCGCCGGTCGCACCAAACCCTATGATCTGGGTACCTGATGTCGAGCCGTTCACAAACCAGGTGTTGGTAGCCGGCCTGAAG
>JABDKD010000041.1 GCA_013003215.1 Pyrinomonadaceae bacterium | reverse complement strand
GCCTAACCCCGTCCCGTGAAGCCGGGCGGGGGACCGTGCTAGGTGGGCAGTTTGTCTGGGGCGGATTCCTCCCAAAGAGTAACGGAGGAGCGCAAAGGTCGGCTCAGCGCGGTTGGCAATCGCGTTTCGAGTGTAAGGGCACAAGCCGGCTTAACTGCGAGATATACAAATCAAGCAGATACGAAAGTAGGTCAAAGTTATCCTGCAGTGGAAAGTGGAATCGCTGTCGCTTAACGGATAAAAGGTACCCTAGGGATAACAGGCTGATCCTGCCCAAGAGTTCATATCGACGGCAGGGTTTGGCACCTCGATGTCGGCTCATCACATCCTGGGGCTGAAGAAGGTCCCAAGGGTTCGGCTGTTCGCCGATTAAAGTGGTACGTGAGCTGGGTTCAGAACGTCGCGAGACAGTTCGGTCCCTATCTGGTGTGGGCGTAGCAGAATTGAAGGAATCTGTCCTTAGTACGAGAGGACCGGGATGGACTGACCTCTAGTGTACGAGTTATCGCGCCAGCGGTATAGCTCGGTAGCTATGTTGGGCATGGATAAACGCTGAATGCATCTAAGCGTGAAGCCAGACCTGAGATTAATTCTGCCAGTGAGACTCGTGGAAGACCACCACGTTGATAGGCTGGAGATGTAAGTGCAGCAATGTATTTAGTTGACCAGTACTAATAGTCCCAAGGCTTGACCATAAAATTTGCCTTACGGCAAATGATTGGTTCAAGGTTCAAAGTTCAAGGTTCAAAGTCGTAAGACTTGGAACTTGGAACGTGAAACTTGAAACTTTTAAGTTCCAATTTTTGGTTTAACTTGTGGAAATTCTATATTCAATTTTCTAAGATCGAAAAGCTTTGAAATATTAAGTTTTCCGGTGATTTTGTCGACAGGGTCACACCCGTTCCCATCCCGAACACGGAAGTTAAGCCTGTTAGAGCCGATGGTACTGCATGGGGGACCGTGTGGGAGAGTAGGAAGTCGCCGGATATATATCGAAAAAGACTCGAGCATCGCTCGGGTCTTTTTCAGTTTAAAGCTCCAAGTTCAAAGTTCAAGGTTCAACGTTCAAAGTTGAAGTTCCAGGTTTCAAGTTTCGATGTTGTTCAGAGTATCGCCTTTAGGCGTGATCCATGGACTTTGAGTTCCAAGCTCCAAGTTTCAAGATCCAAGTTTCCACTTGATTTGGTGGGAGGTTCGCTGGATCTTTCCGTCAATCGTCAATCGTCAATCGTCAATCGTCAGCGAAGATTTCTTCTTGATTCCGGAATTGGTCTATCGGCCCATAGGGGCAGGAACTCCGCTAACCGTGGCCTTCAGGCCACAGTAAGAGAAACACGACATAATTCTCGTCGCGTCAGTGACGCTAGAAAGACCGCCGGTTAACGCAGGCGAAGATAATCGCCATTGGCTAGCTTCGTCTGTAATGATCAGAATTGTTATGCCGTCCTCTCGGGACGGGAAATCCACTAGCCGTGGTCTTCGGGCCGCGGTAAAGTTGATAAACGATTTCCATCGCGTGAGCAACGCATCGATATCGCTAACAGAATCACGCCTAAAGGCGTAACTCTAGACTACAGGTGACCACTCACCGTACGCTTGTTATCAATCCTCAATCCTCAATCTTTAGTCTTCCGTCATCAAATATCCATAGGCAAAATCGGCAACTTCATCTGCAAATTCCTCTTCGTCAAAATCAGCGAGAAACTCAGGACTCAGATCGCCGAACAGACCTCTTTCGATCAGGATCGAATTGAAGAAATAAAAGATCATGATCGAGGCCTTGTCGAGGTCTGTTCTATTGATCTCATCGGAATAGTGATCGACAAGCGCCTTGATCTGGACCAGTCCCTGGTCCTCCAGGATGTTCCAGCCTTCGCTTACGATCTCAGGTCTTAGACGGGCAAAAAGATATAGGGTACGTATCACGTGCGCTTCTTTCTTCGTCTGCTTCCATGCGTAATGAGCTATCGCGCGCAGGGCATCATGCAGCGTGGCATCATCGCTTATTTCTAGTCGTGCCTTAGGATCGCTCAACATCGCCTCCTGCCGGATCCTTTGCTGCTCCAGCATGACTGGTATGAACGCCTCCTTATTCTTAAACCTTCGATAAACGGTTCCTACTGCCACGCCGGCCCTTTCGGCTATTTCAGCAACAGTAATCTGATCGAAGTACTTTTCTGCCAGAAGATCCTCAAATGCGGCGATCAGTTTGTCACGCGTTGCGCGGGACCTGGCCTGCGCGGCCGGTTTTATTTCTTGATTCATAAGAATTTTGTGGTATTATGTGAATATGAATTCACATTCACATAATATCGTATTAGTTAGCATTTATAGAGGAAATAAGCGATGAGTGCAACATTAAAGCGTTTCGGAATTGTAATTAGTGCCATTTCGGGGATACAAGGGGTAATTGCGCCGGTCCTGTACCTGTTGCTTCTGGATAAAGGTATCACGCTGATGGAGGTGGGAATCCTTTTGGCGATACTCACAGGATTCGGACTCGTTTTCGAGGTGCCTTTTGGCACCCTCGCCGATAATTTCGGTAGAAAGCGCGTTTTTCTCCTCGGAGAATCTGTTTTGCTCTTTGCGATTTTCGGTTTCTGGCTTGCCGATTCGTTTGCCGCGCTCGCATTGGTAATGGCGCTGAACGGAATCGGAACCGCGCTCATCTCAGGCACTCTTGATGCCCTCTTTGTAGAAAAGCACAACGAGGAAGTCGTGAACGGAGAAGGTACGCTTAATACCCAGCAATCGCAGGCAGCTTTTGGCACATTTCAGGCTGCGGGTTTAGCAATTGGGAGTATTCTCGCGGGTGTCATTCCGCTTGTCTTTGAACCGATCAGCTCGGGAACCGAATTGATCGGGTTTTACGAGATGAACGTCGTGGTGTTGATACCTTTGGTAGTTCTGCACTTGGCACTGACCGGTTTCCTGATTCCGGAATCCGGCCTGGAACTCTCCAATTCGATTCGGGAAAGCGCTGTTGCGATTAAGCCGTTCTTTATCGACACACTTCAAAAGATAAAAGGCAGCCAAGTGATTGTTCTCCTTCTTGTTATGGAGTTTATGGGTGGAGTTGCTGCGATCAGTATCGAACAGCTCTGGCAGCCCAGGTTTGCAGATCTAATAGACGCGAAATCGAGCACTTGGGCGTTTGGCCTTATCTTTACCGTCAATTTTGTCCTCGTTGCCATTGGGCAGGGGCTCTCGGTCCCCCTGGGCAAGCTTTTTCGACACAGGTACCCGGAAATGCTATTGGTACTCGAGTTGGTCGTCGCAGGATTACTTTTGCTCTTTGCGTTTCAGAACTCAGTTGGGGGATTTGTTCTCTGCTTTATGACACTCGCACTTGTTGGCGGCGCGACGATGTCACCGTTCATGGCGATGTTTCACGAGTCCGTTGAGGAGGAGCACAGATCGACGATGCTTTCAGCAAAATCCATGTTTATGCAGGGTGGGATCATGGTTGGGGCTGTTACGGCAGGGGCTTTGGCGGCGAATTACGACATAAAGACTGCGTGGCTGGCTGCGGCAGCGATTCTGATTTTCTCAACACTATTCTATTTGCTGC
This sequence comes from Pyrinomonadaceae bacterium, assembly GCA_013003215.1. GTDB lineage: Bacteria > Acidobacteriota > Blastocatellia > Pyrinomonadales > Pyrinomonadaceae > Aridibacter. The sequence goes on along the minus strand of JABDKD010000041.1, from coordinate 7,265 downwards.
CGCCAATAAAGGAGTTCTCGAGGTCATTAGCGGCAAAAGAGCGGTCCAGAGACAGAGATTCATAGAAGAGCAATCGGAACTCGTTTTCGATTCTTTAATCCCGCCTGGAGGCGTAACTATATACTAGTTATCAGTCATCAGTTTTCCCCGAAGAGCTCTCCCGGGATACACCCCTTCGACATTCTCTTCGTCACGGACAACGAATCTACCGTTTACAAGAACGTGCCTGACGCCCTTTGAAAAAGAAGGGCCGCTCTTGAATGTCGCGGTGTCGACAATGGTTGCCGGATCAAAGACCGTGATGTCCGCGTCCATTCCTTCCTGGATCCGACCCTTCTTCGCGGCACCGGGGGAGATGGTCTCAAGTCGCTTCGCGGGCATGATCGTCATCTTGCGAAGAGCATCCACTAATGAAAGCGCCTTCTTTTCTCGCACATAAAGCCCCAGGACGCGGGAAAATGTGCCCGCCGATCGGGGATGAGCGCCAGGAGCGAACGGCATACCGTCGGAAGCGATCATCGTGAAAGGCGCCTTGATACCCATCTCGATCCATTCAGGTTTCATAAGATGGATTATCACGACTCCGCCCTGTTTCCTGTATTTTTCAAAACTTTCTTTCGTCAAACGTTCACCACTGTCCTGCCACTGGAGATCTTCATAGGTGATTCCCATACGCTTTTGCCAACCCTCATCAAATAGGCTCGATTCGAGGCTTGTTGACGCGGCGGTATACGGGTACAGCTCGGTGGTGATGTCCAGCCCGCGTTTCTGCGCGTTTTCTACCATCGCGAGGGTCGTCTCGATCTTTCCCAGCGACATGCTGTTTAAGTGGACGATATGAAGTGAAGTCCCGTTAACCGCAGCGTCAGCGATGGCTTCCTGGATTGCCGATACGTTTATGTCCCTTACATGCGTAAAAATCAAGGATTTCTGTCCGGCAGCGTATTCGTAAAGCCGAAAAATCTCGGTCCGTGTCGCACCCGGGTAGTAGCCGACCGGCACCCCAATTCCCAACGCTCCTTCGGAGAGCCCCTGTTTGACGAGATCGAGCATTCGAGCCAGCTCCTCTCTCGTAAGCGATTCATAACCGCTTGCCGCGAACTGTCTGTAAAGCGGGGCCAGCTTCGGGCTCTGAGGGCCTTCCGTCTTTGTAATCGATTCGATCTCGGCAATCAGTGAAGCATACTTGTTCATTGCCTTGGCCCGGATCTCAGAGTGAGCAACAGATGCGCCATAATTGATGAGCGCGTTATCCTTACGCGATTTTAGCCAACCGGCAACATTACCGACTCCGCCTTCCAATTCTAACGCGGTCGTAACACCATCGCGTGCCTGATATTCGTTTGCTTTGTTTGTCTGTCCATGGGCGTGAAGGTCTATAAACCCTGGAGAAACGACCAGTCCGGTGACATCCAGAATGTCCCGTCCGGCAATCGGCCTTTTGCTAATCCTCACTATCTTGCCGTCGCGGATACCTACATTTCGAATACCGTCCAGTCCGGACGCCGGATCGACCACTCTTCCGCCCTTCAGCACGACATCGAACGTCTTGGCCGGTTGCGCAACCAGGATTAAGGCAAATATGGAAATGAAAACAGCGGCCTGGACAAAAGTTGTGTGAAATCGCCTTCTCATTGAATCTTCTCCTATTTAGAAGTGGACAGGATCTCTTGGTATACCTCGTGATACTTTGCGGCAACCGCCGACGGTTCGAAACGAGCGACGTTCAAAGTTCCTTTTTCGACAATCTTTGTGCGGAGCTCCTTATCGTTTATGACTGACCGAATTCCTTTACGAATTGAGAGCGGGGCTTCCGGATCAACCAAAACCGCACCGCCGCCGGAGACTCCACGCATCGGCTCGCGGTCGCTTGTAACCACCGGTATGCCAACCGCCTGCGCCTCGACGATCGGAAGACCAAAACCTTCAAACGTGGAGCAAAACGCTAGCAGGTCCGCCTCTAAATACTTTGAACGCATCTCCTCGTCGTTTAGCGCCTCGCTCGAAGCATATTCCAGATCCGCGTTTTCAAGAAGCTCTTTTTGAGCACCATTCAAGGGGCCGACGATCTCGAGCCTGCATCCGATACCCTCCACGGCCTTAATCAAACGCTCCAGGTTCTTGTGCGGTTCAGTTCCCACTTGAAGCACAACCGGCGATTCGGTATCTAATTCATGAGTTCCAAACTCGGCGCTGTCGATCGTAACGGGATTCTCGATAACGCGAATTCGGTCCGGATCGCAACCGGACAGTCCAACGATGTCGTTTTTTGAAGCTTCAGAGATAGTTGTGATGTACTTAGCGTATTTCAGAGGCCAGTCCAAAAAGAACTTCTTCAGAAACGTTCTTCGAAGCCCGCTGCTAGTATGGAGTATTCTTAAGTCGTGGATCGTCAGGACCGTTCGTTCAAACGGCAGTTTTTTAGCGATGAAATGTACATGGCCGGTAATGTGATAGATGTCAGCTTCCGGCGGCTCGAAATGCACAAGATTCTTTACGATGCCCGTGAATCCCGACCCGAATTCCAGCTTTTTGAACTCACATTCATACTGATCTTCAGGCAAATGCGCGGCGACCCGTTCAAAAACCCGCTCAATGCTCACGAAGTCTTGTAACTTTCGCTCGATATATACGAGTTTGGGTTTCATAAGCTTGAGATTCTAATCCTAATCGAGGAGTCCGGGGGTCTTTTGGAAAAATATGATCACACCCTTAAGGCCGTGGTGAGTGAATCGACAATAGCTCCTGTGACAGCCATGGTCATAGAGGATTTCGAAAACACGGTTCAGATTGTATTCGTGGATCGGTATCACTGGTTCGGGATCGAGTCCCCTGATCCGGTTTCTAATCGAAAAGAGTAGAGGCAGGTACTTGATGGCAGATGCCTTAAGTCTATTCGTGGTCGTTGCGTCGTTATGAAACGTGACGTGGAGCGCGCCGACACCATGCTGCTCGAGCATTTCGACCATTCGCTCAAATGCCTTAAATCCATCGCTCGGATTGATATGCTGCAGAACGATAAAACTGTGGACAAAATCGAACGTCTCATCGATGTCGCTCAGATCCCCGACCGTTTCACGAAATTCGATGTTATCAATATCCATCGCCGCGGCATTGCTGCCGGCCTCTTCGAGCATCGTTGAAGAGATGTCGACACCGATAACCTTCTTACACTTCGCTCCCATCGGGATCGTGAGCCGGCCGACACCGCATCCAAAATCGAGTGCATTGACAGGTGAAAAACCCGAAACAAAATGAGTCTTGATCTCATCCCAGACCGCATTCACATGTGCTTCACCGGATTGAAAGAACTCGTCACGGTTTTCCTCATCGAGATTCTTGTCTCGAAACTTGTCCACAGTGGCAACCCCATAGTAGGGATTGGCCGAACCATAGTGTTCCCATGTCTTTTTGTCTGACATAAATTTGCTCAAAGTCCTAAACGGTGAACCCATTATCAACTCTTGAGAGTGATTCTCAAAACTCCCGGCCCGCATCTATTTTGAAGTGCGACGAATCGGTATCACTCAGGCTATAATAAGCGTGATGGGTAACATCAACGGATTTGAGCGGTATTTCAGGGCGATCTCGTATCTTGTTGCGTTGACGGGGCTTTTCGCACTGTTTTCGTCAGGAGGGATCGGCTTGCTTTCGTTTGCTGTCTTTCTGTTCGCGTATCTTATCTCGTTTCTGATTGAAGGCACCAAACACCAGTTGTCCGAAAGGCTCGCGGTTGTTGTGGTAGGAGCTTCGGTCGTTTGGTTTTTTGTTGACTGGCGGTTTCGGATAACGGGGGTACTTTCCGGCGATCTCTTTGCAGCGTCTGGATTGGCCTTTTTGATCCTTTTCCTATCGGTAGTGAAACTCGCCCAGAAAAAGACAAATAAAGACTGGATCTTTATCTATCTGATCACTTTTTTCGAAGTGCTGCTTGCGGCCGGACTCAGCATCAGTCCTCTTTACCTGGTAACACTCTTCTCGTTTCTGTTCACGGCGACATGCGCAATCATCGCTTTCGAGATAAGAAAGAGCCTTAATGAAGGTCAGGATGAGGCCTCGGGCCAAAATACGGGGATTAAGCGGGTGGCCACTGAGGACAGGGAGTCTTTACGTATGCCGAGGCTGCGTCTGCCTGCAGTTTCGATAATACTTTTGACGGCGATTACCTTGGTCGGCCTGCCGGTGTTTTTTACTCTCCCAAGGGGAAACGCGGCTGGCCTCGGACAGGATATGTCCGGCCGGGTGAACATCACGGGCTTTTCGGATTCGGTAAATTTGGGCACGATCGGAACGCTCCAGCAAAGTGATGAGATCGTAATGCGGGTGCGAATCGACAGGAACAACAATGAGAATTTGAACAGGCTGCTATGGCGGGGTGTGGCGTTAGACAGGTTTGATAACCTCCGCTGGACTAAATCGACCTTTGCCTATCGTCAGCAGTTTGTTAAGAATGCGAAAAATTTCGTGCTTTTTGACCACCCTCTTGAAACAGGAAGGGCTACGATTCAAACCTTCTATCTTGAACCCCTGAACACGAATGTTCTGTTTGCGTTGAGGCGACCCTTTGCTGTTCAGGGCGTTGGCAGGCTGGATGTGGATGCGGAAGGCGCTTTGCTTGGCAGCAGCTCGGGTAATCAGCGGACCACCTACCAGGTGCAGTCAGATACGCTCATCCCACCGGTCTCAAAACTGCGCAGCGACCAGGAGCAGTACAGCCGCAAAGAAAACCGGTATCTTCAGGTGCCCGAAAATCTGGATCCCAGGATCGCGGAGTTAGCAAAGAGCTATATCGAGGAGGCGGGCGCAACAAACAAATACGATATTGCCGAGACGATCGAAGCCCGCCTGTCGGGAGACTTTGGCTATTCGCTTGAAATGAAAGCCCGCGGACCGCAGCCCGTTGCGGACTTTTTGTTCAACGTCAAAGAAGGCCATTGTGAGTATTTCGCGAGCGCAATGGCGATGATGCTCCGTACGCAAGGGGTCGCGGCAAGGGTCGTAAATGGATTTCAAAGCGGTGATTATAACGAAACAGCGGGAATGTTCATCGTGCGGCAACGTAACGCGCATTCCTGGGTAGAGGTCTATTTTCCCGAGACTAACGCATGGGTCGAATTTGACCCGACACCTCCCGACGCGAACGCCGGAAGCTCGCGCTCCTCGTTTATGAGTGCTATTACGGGCTATATTGAAGCGCTCGAAGCCTTTTGGATTCAGTATGTTGTCGCATATGACGGGCAGGAACAAAAGAGCCTGTTCCGGTCATTCAGGGACAGCCTCCAAGGGTATATGGCAACCGGAACGGAGGCCTTGGATTCTACCAGTGATGCCTTTGGCGAGTGGTTTAGTGATCTGAAAGGTGACGAAGGCGTGGTTGCCGGAGCAAAAGCCGCGGGAATCGGACTTCTTGTATTGGTGTGTCTGGCCGCAGCTTTATACTTACTCAACATGCTCAAGAATATGCTTCTGAGGTTGAGACTTTTTGGATGGATAAAGCAGAGGCTCTGGGCCGGAAACGAGACCGAGACAATCGTTTTCTATCAGCAAATGAGCAGGCTCCTTCAAAGACATGGATTGAACAGGGAATCATGGCAGACGCCCGTCGAATTTGCCTCCGATGTGGGAATTCCCGAAGTGGCGTCCATCACAAAGGCTTACAACCGGGTTCGATTCGGTATGCAGCCTTTGACCGATAGTGAGAATAAATCTATCGCGCGCGACCTCGAGTCGATCGCGGAAAAACTAAAGAAAGGCGATTCCGCCGGCAATCCCTAACAAGAAAGTAATCTCCGTGGTCAGCACTGTGGAGGTCACCATTGATGCTCACTCCGTTTTCGGACGATAGTAGGGAAGGTGATCCTATGTGCAGAATACTGATTTGTTTGATGACCTCGCTTTCAACGCTTTCGTTCGGAATTTGGGTGGGTTCTCTACATACTGATTCAGACCGGATTCCCTCAGACGTCGAAGCGGAGGCTTTGATGACCGCGCCTGCAGGTGTACCGCCGAAGGAAGAAGCGGCACTTGAGTTTGAGGGACTCCCAGAAATCGAGGACTTTTACAACACTCAGGCCTATTCGGAAAGCGAAGCGGAAAACTTCGTGGACTTGTTTGAGACTGAGGGGCTCTATCGTGAAAGCGAGGTGGTCGCGAAATCGGGGCAGTGGTGGCTGACGCTTTTCGTGCGAAACGGAGTATTTGAGCTGGATTATGCGACAGCGAGGGTTAGAAAACTGGGTACCGCTTCGTATCCTGGAGATGAAATTGATGTCAGGCGGAGTTTTAACCGACCCGGAAAGCCAGTCTTCTCGTTAAAGAACATCAAAGGACTCACAGAAGGCAAGGTGGAAACGGCGTATCACCGGCCTTCTCAAGATGAGATCCATAATCGCAACTTACCGATCGGTTCGATCGAACAGGGCTATGATCGGTGGTTCGAGATCGGAGAGAGTTATTACCGATTGAGGACTTCGACTGGCTACACCAAAACCGGGAAAGAGGTTGGTGTTCTTGTTCTGGAGCACAATGGTTCAAAGCAGATACTCCGGCAGGTGTGGGTCGAGGACAACCACTTCATCGTCGGAACTCTCTACTGGGCCGGAGACCTGGATAGAGACGGTAAACTGGATCTTTATCTGGATGAGTTCAATGAAAAGGGCTACTTCCATCCCATTCTGTATCTTTCGTCTAAGGCATCAGAGGGCCACCTTGTTGGTTACGGTGCATCATTCCACACGGCCGGGTGCTGATTTGGATCTTAACCTGGAGGGATGAAATACGCCTGGTTACTCGTCATTTCAGTACCACGCCAGTTCGCAATCGCTGACCGATAAAGCTAAAATCCATGTATGAAGAAAGTGGGTTTTGTCAGCCTCGGCTGTCCCAAGAATCTTGTTGATTCGGAAGTGATGATGGGGCAGTTGAAGGACGCCGGGTATGAAATAACCTCCAGTTCAGAAGAGGCGGATACAGTTGTGGTCAATACCTGTGGATTCATTGAATCTGCAAAGGAAGAATCGATCGAAGCGATTCTTGAGGCCACTCAATTGAAAGAGAGCGGAAAGGCGAAAAAAGTTGTCGTCGCCGGTTGCCTGGTAGAGCGCTATCGCGATGACCTGATCGAAGAATTGCCGGAAGTCGACGCATTTATCGGTACGAGCGAGGTAGGCCGAATCCTCGAAGCTACAGACGACGACACAGATTTTAAGTCCCTACCGCTCGCGACGATCGGAAACAAGACCGCCACTTATCTCTACGATGAATAC
>JABDKD010000040.1 GCA_013003215.1 Pyrinomonadaceae bacterium | reverse complement strand
GAGTCTGGTATGGATCTCGACTGGTTTTTCGAGGTCTATTTCCGGCAGCCGAAATTGCCCGAGCTGGAGATCGATTTTGTTTCTCGTAGGCCAAAGATGAAATGGAAAACCCCAGGTAAACTGTCTTTTCCGATGCCGGTAGAGGTGGAAATAAACGGGACGAAAAAGAGAATCATCATGAAAGCAGGCAAAGTTGATCTGCCGAAGGAAGTAACAATTGAGTCCTTCGATCCCGATGGATGGATTCTCATGAAGAAGTCTTCGATTGTACAACTCGATGGCGCACGTCGGTAGAAGTCAACAAAGTGAGGTTTCTGATTTTCAAATATGGCCACTTTTTCAGACCTAAAATTACATCACCGCGCATTCACCGAGCGATACCCCTTTTATCGCTATAGAATTGAAGATAATCCGGTTTCAAAGCTCAAAAAGCCTTTGGAAGAATCCAAATTCGCGCTTATCACGACCGCCGGGCTGATGCTCGAATCGGAAAAGCGGTTTAGCAACCTGATCAAAATGGGTGATCACTCTTTCCGCGAGATCCCTAATGATGCCGATGTTCAATCGCTCATCGAGGATCATGACAGTTCTTCGTTCGATCATTCGGGAATTGAAGCGGATAAGAACCTGGCATTTCCGCTTGACCGTTTTCGGGAGTTGGAATCGAGAGGAAAGATCGGCTCGCTTAATCACCGTCACTTGTCCTTCATGGGCTCGATCATAAGCCCTTCAAAACTGATCCGACGATCTGCGCCGGAGGGGGCAAGACTTCTCAAAAAAGATGGTGTAGATGCTGTTTTTCTCGCGCCTGTTTGACCATTTTGCGTACAGACAGTTGGTCTGATTGCCGCGGAGATTGAAAGAATAGGAATCCCTACAACGACGATATCGCTTTTGAAAGAGGTCACCGGGACGATAGAGCCGCCTCGTTCATTGTTTGTTCCTTATCCACTTGGATATCCACTTGGAAAACCCAATGATCCCGAACTCCAGCACCGAATAATCGAGTCCTCACTCGAGCTCCTCCACCGTTCGGATACACCGCTTTTTGAGGATTTCCTTCCTTAATCCCAGCCTCTTCTGAAATTGCCCGAGACGCCTATTTCTGCTATTTTATTAGTTTACTTATTAAGCAAAAATATCACCTGATAGGAACCAATAATAATGTCAACGGCAAGTAAGATGGCGGATGACACGGCCGGAAAAGCCGCGTCAAGGAAGAGCAACGCAAAGGGCAAGTCTGCCTCAAAATCGAAACGGGGGAGAAAACGCTCCGGGGGCGATAAGTACCACGGTCTGGACGAGAAAACGCTGATCGAGATCTACCGCACGATGTACACATCGCGGCGCTTAGATGACAAAGAGATCACATTGAAAGGACAAAATAAAGTCTTCTTTCAGATCAGCGGAGCCGGTCACGAGGCCATATTGACCGCTGCGGGTCTGGCAATGAAATCGGGATATGACTGGTTCTATCCTTACTATCGTGACAGAGCGCTGATGCTTCAATTGGGAATGACTCCCAAGGAGATGCTTCTTTCAGCGGTTGGCGCTGAAGCAGACCCGAATTCTCATGGTCGGCAAATGCCCTCACACTGGGGCAGTGTTGAGTTGAATGTGCCTTCGCAATCGAGTCCGACGGGAACGCAACTTCTGCAAGCTGTCGGTGCCGCCGAGGCGAGTTACCGTGCCTCGCTTATAGAGGAACTGCAGGACAAAGTAACCGGGTTTAAGGGTGATGAAGTCGTTTATGTCTCGATAGGTGACGGTACGTCCTCACAAGGCGAATTCTGGGAAGCTCTGAACACCGCTTGTAACTTAAAGCTGCCGGTTGTTTTTCTTATCGAAGACAATGGATACGCGATATCGGTGCCCGTCGAGGTTCAGACAGCCGGCGGCAGTCTTTCCGACCTCGTGATCGGGTTTCCAAATCTGTTTATCCAAAAGTGTGACGGAACCGATCCGATCGAATCCTACGCTACCTTTCAAAAAGCGGTTGAGCACTGCAGAAAGAGAAAAGGTGTATCTCTTGTGCATGCAAAGGTTACACGCCCGTATTCACACTCCCTTTCGGATGACGAGCGGACCTACCGTCCCGAAGAAGAGCGTGAGAAAGAGGCAGAAATAGACCCGATTAAGACTTTTGGTGAGTTTCTGATGACAGAGGGGATTATTTCCTCGGAAGACCTTGAGAAACTCAGAGCGGAGATTGATGGAGAAGTTAATGCGGCATCTGATGAAGCGATCGTTAGCCCGCAGCCGGCTCCTGAATCCTGCTACCGAAACGTATATTCCGAAGAAGTCGATCCGACTTCTGCTGAGTTTGATACGGAAGAAGGCGCCGAACTTTCCGGAAGCAAGGGAACAATGGTCGATCTGATTAACCGCTGCCTTCACACGGAAATGGCGCGCGACCCCCGAATCGTTGTGTTTGGCGAAGACGTCGCGGACTGCTCACGTGAAGAATACCTGGAGCAGGTGAAAGGAAAAGGCGGAGTGTTTAAGGTAACGGCAAACCTCCAGAGGGAGTTTGGTGGTGACCGCGTTTTCAACTCGCCGCTTGCAGAGGCGAACATCGTCGGACGTGCTATCGGGATGGCCACAAGAGGGCTCAAGCCGGTTGTCGAAATCCAGTTTTTTGACTACATCTTCCCTGCTTATCACCAGATCAGAAACGAATTGGCACTGATGCGTTGGAGAAGTGACGGCGACTTTAAATCGCCGGTGGTTATGCGGGTACCTGTGGGAGGCTACCTAAAGGGAGGTGCGATCTATCACTCACAAAGCGGTACAACGCTTTTCTCACATATTCCGGGACTCAGAATCGCCTATCCTTCTAACGCACTTGATGCGAACGGCCTTTTGAGGACAGCAATTCGATGTGATGATCCGGTGCTGTTCTTGGAACACAAACACCTCTATCGACAGGTTTATAACAAATCGGAATATCCTTCCGATGAGTTCATGATTCCTTTTGGAAAAGCCAAGGTGACAAGAGAAGGAACAGACTGTTCGATAATTACTTACGGTGCGCTTGTTGAGCGTTCCAGGCAAGCCTCTAAGCAACTCGCGAAAGCTGGTATAAACGTTGAAATAGTTGATCTTCGATCGCTGGCACCCTATGACTGGGAGGCGATAGTCGAAACGGTCAAAAAGACCAACCGGGTGCTTGTCGCACATGAAGATTCAATCTCATTCGGTTACGGAGCGGAGATCGCCGCACGAATCAGCAATGAGCTTTTCGAATACCTGGATGCGCCTGTCAGAAGGGTTGGAGCGACTGATACTTTTGTTGCTTACGCTCCGCAGGTCGAAGACTACATTCTTCCCCAGGCGGACGATGTCGAAAACGCAGTAGCCGATTTGATGAAGTACTAGCGCATAGATTTAGCGCAAGAAGAAGGGTCCTTCGATCGGGGCCCTTTTTTATATGCCTGTAAACACCCTAAAAGCTCTTTCTGAACAGATACGAAAGCCTTATGAAAAAGGTGTTTGAATCGCGGCGGAATCCCGGGTCAAACGTCTCCGTGTAAGGGTTGTAGCCTTTGTATGATGAGGTGTCATTGTACCCCACGAAGAAAGCAGTCCCGGGGCTTGGGGTCCAGCCAAACAGCAACTGGGTATCGAAACCTCCGTCGATGTTGTTGTAGTCAAACCTGGCCCGTGTAGAGACGAATCGCGTGAATTGATACGTAGTTCTCAGCGAGTAGATGTTTGAATCAAATGCGGTCAAGTCATTATCTTTTCGAGTCAGCCGACGGCGGTCGTATGAGAGCCTGATATTGAGCGGATCAGTTGGCTGAACCTCTACATTGAGCTCCATTCTTAAGAGTCGGCCCTTGCCCGGGTCGATCGGCGGTTCCTCAAGATTCGGATTCGTCATCCGATCGATAAGATACTGGAGATAAACGGGACTAACACGCGGAAACTTCTCCGAAGCTCCAAAATCGAAATCGAAAGCGTTCTCATCGTATCCGAATTCCGCATTCAAACGGATCCTGTTTCCGAAATTCTTGGAAATATCTATCTCGCCGCCATACTGAAATGCGTCTCTCACAGGAAGCCCGGAAAAAGCACCGGCCAGTAACTGATTCCGCCTTGCGCCAAACTCCTCTTCATAGAGCCGTTCCAGTCCTGCCCTTAGGAACACTCGGAACGAGAGCTGATTCTGAAAATCAAATGAATTGAAGGCTCCGTAAGAGGTTCTCAAGATACGGCCTTTCTCGTCGATATCTCCACTCATGAAGCCGCGGTGAGTAAATCTTATCAGCGATGCATTTGGAGCCGGCTCTGTCTGCAAACGATAACCGAATCTGGTTCCGTGTGTATTTGTTCGACGGGTAAATCCGAGGTCTGCCCTGTAATCGTGACTCCGCCCTTCGACATTCAGGCTCCACCCACGGTTTCTACCCGTGTAATCGTACTCGGCCCGGTAGGCAACGCCATTTCCCGTCCGGTATTCGCTGTCGTCTATGTCAGGATTGTAATAGTACTTTCTTGAATGCGAGCCAAAGGCTTCAAAAGAAAAGACCGTCCGCGGATCAATCTGGTATTTCCCGTCAAAACCGAAAAGCGAATTATGCGTATCCGAACCGCGGTGATACGTGGTCGCGAACATTCCTATGTTCGAGTTTGCTCCTATGTCACGACGCAAACGGAGTATTGCCGCGTACGCTTTCAGATCGTCCTCTTCAAAATTATCGACGGCCCCAAGAATTCCAAAAGTATTCTTTCCAATTTTGCCCGTGAGCTTTGCCGCGACATCCGGATCGGCAATATTTCTAGTATTTACAACTTGCGACCTCGATCTGAAAATATCAATTCGCTCAAGAAAAAATGGACGTTTCTCAGGAAAGAAGATCGGAAATCTCTGATTCGCGCGTACTACGGGCGCGTCCGCCTCCACTTCCGCGAAGTCAGGGTTGATTGCAGCATCGAGGGTCACATTCGGGGTGATCTGGTATTTCACGCTGACACCCAGATCCGTCCCGAATGGAAGCCCATCGAGCCTGGAATTGCCGGGTTGTGTAAGATCTTCAACCCGTTCAGAGGATTTTGAAAGAGTTATGCTTGGAACAATTTCGAGTGTACGTTCTGTGTTAATTCCTTTGAGACCCGTGATGCGTCCGAGTTGTTGTAGTTCGGAAACGCCCCGCTCAATCGGCATCCACCCGGCTATTTCCCGATTAAACCTATCGATCCGCCGCCAAAAGTCAATTCCCCAGAATTTCCCTTCACCGGCTTCGTACCGTAACGACTTGAACGGAATCTTGACCTCGATCGAGTACCCTTCAGGGATTACCAACCCCTTGGATTCCATTACAAGATCAACACTAAAATCTGATCGTCGTTCGCCTTCCAGCTTTACACCGTCCGCCTGTATGCCAAGTGGATTAAACTGAAGAATATACGCCCGGCGCTGGTCGTTGAAGGTGTCCAGAAAAACCCCAACGTAGTCTTCGGAACCGACGCTGTCCCTTTTTGCAACGGAATATGTGATCTTGTCGGGCTCATCAAAACACATGAACGCGATGTATAGATGCTTATCGTCGTATCCCATGTACGCAATTGTCTTGCGTGACGGAGCGATGAGATCACCCGGCTCGGTTTGAACGAAGTTTGTGAATTTTGCCGCCTGCTGCCATTGACTGTCATCAAGCTTGCCGTCGATCAATGGAGAGGAATCAAATTTCGGCACTTCTACCGGTGCTTTGCGATCCTCGCGGATCTTATCGAGGTCAAAGGTATCCGTCTGCGCAAACACAGGTATCGCAGTCAGGACCAACAAAATAATTAATAATGAAATTTGCTTTGGCATTGCCGCAGAAATAGAAAGTTTAACAAACTAACGGTTGAGGGTGAATTTTGGTTTGGTTTTTTTAAAGGGATCCGTCTTAGTTTATGTCAACGTCGAAAGTCGATAAACACCTTCCTCAACTCTTACTGCAAACCCCTCGTCAACTAGCGCATGAAACGCAGCGCCTGATTCCTTGCGCTTGAAGCCAAGCGCTTTTGAAAACTCTGCCTTCAAAGTCATTCCGTAGGATTCCAGGTATGCGCGCGCTATTTCAATCATTGCTTTCGGTTTGGAGAGACGAACTGACAATTCTTCGGGGAATCTCGCTTCCGTAAGTGTCCAAAGGTATGAAAACCGAGGCTCATAAACTACTTCATAAGGAATCACCTTCATTACTTTCTGAAGTTCCTCGATTGCCTTGGTTAGAGACTTCCGGTCATCAAACCCTGCATCTTCCCTAAGATCCGATGTGGCAGCCTCCCATTCTTTTCTGAGAACCGCAAGGATTCGGCGCGCGCCATCCGAAAGTTCCGCGGATTCTTTCGATTTGGAAATGCCGTAAAAAGAGTGAAAGGATGGAATGAGTCGTTTGGCAACAAACATAGCGCGACCCTTTGTCAGCTTTGAGTAATAGACATTTCCCCTTCGCATCACCTCGTCTTTCAACACCCACGCCCTGCTCGCTTCCTCGTCTTTTTGGACATTACGGGGCATGTGCGCGTCGCGGCGGCCGCAAACACCAATGTAGACCGATGGAAGGTTGGTGCGGCAATCGGTGAGTGCGAGACTAAACCCGAGTTCATCAACCATCGCCTCGACATCTTGGGCAGACTTAAGGCGAAGGGATTCCTCCCTTCGCCATTTCTTATCTCGGTATTCTTCGATCTCCTCGGGCAGCATCCCGAGATTATACCGCAAACCCCAATGCTGTTGGGTATTGTGATTGAGCTTCTACCTTCTATCGGTGTTCGGAGATGAAGATTCGACCGTGATCTTTGAACCAGGCAAGAGCTCTATGTCATCACGGCCTTCGGCAATTACAGAACCCGCCCCGGCTCCGCCGCCAATGGTCGCGCCAATGATAGCACCTTTCCCGCCGCCGATGATCGCGCCAATTATCGCGCCGAGGCCGGCACCGATTCCTCCGCGTTTAACGCTCTCTTTTGTCCTGCTATTTCCTTTTGCGCCACCTTCTTCACCGATCTTGATGATCTTACCGGTCGAATCGGTAACCCCTTTAAGTACTCCCGCGAAGTCGTACACCTCACCGGTGGCAAGTTCAATAGTTTCAAAATTAAAAGTCAGTGTAGAGCTGCCCGAGATGCGCCCTGTTCTCTTTACATCCGAAAGATATCCCGAAATCACAGCATTGCGATATTCACCCGGGGATTCAATCGACATACTAAAACGATCATTATTCTGCGATGCCTTAGTCGTGACCTTGTTATCCAGAATACCAATCAGTTCGACTCCCGAAGGAACTATGAATCGACCGTTTGACGACTTGGTCGTCGGATATTTACGTCCGCTCGTCGACGACGAATTATCGTTAGGATCACTGCTCGAGTATCCCGTGTCGGAATCATCTGAAGACGAATATCCATTGTCGTCAGAGCTGCTGACACCGGAATAGGCTGTGTCCCTTGTGTAAAAACTGTCAGCGTAGATCGTCGAGTCCAGATAGTCTTTCGTGATCATTCGCGTTACACGAAGAGCATTCCCAGACGATTCCGAGGCAAAAGTTATCGAGAAACTTTCGGCACCTGTAACCCTCGAAAGACGCAGGACGCCATTCCTTAGTGACGCAGTGACACTTGCTTGACTGCCGTCATCCTGACTAATTACCTGGCTTCTGCCATCCGCGCGTATTGTCATCTCGGATGAAGACGAGGTCTTCAAAGTAACTGACTTAGAACTGTTTCCGGATAACCCAATTGTTACCATTTCCGGCGCGGTCAGTTGATCTTCCAGCGTCTCTTTTTCGGAGTCCGAAAGCCTGTTGGTACGTGCAATATTCTCGACCATCGCCGAAACATTGTCGCTTTGCCCACGGTCCAAACGGTATGTGCCGCTCAAATCGCTGTCTTTAGGCGTTTGCGCATTTACTGCGACGAGCATGGACACTACTGCAAATATCAAGACCAGTGGCCTTGAAAACAAAACTTGTATAGATTTCATCGTATTCTCCCGAACCGCTCAAAAATGACCGGTTTCGCATGGTCTGCCACTAATTCTTAGAAGCATTTTCCGTGCCAAACGTTTCCACTGATCTCGAGCACTCAACCTTGCTCGGAGCGCATGTTAGAATTTTTCTTCGATTTGGAATTTCACATTTACGAAAAGCGAGTATCAAACTATGGCACAGACAGATCACAAGGCGGTGGTCCAATATGCGGGCGACCAGTTCTTTATCGGCACGACTCCAAGCGGAAACTCACAAACCATTGATTCAAAGGGAGATAGGAGCTCCGCCGCGAGCCCGCTCGAATTGCTAATGTTGTCAGTTGCGAGTTGCACGGCAGTAGATGTAGTCTCGATCCTGAAAAAGAAACGTCAGGAGATTACCGACTATAAGGTCGAAATTGAAGGAGACCGGCGTGACGAGTTCCCACGCGGATTCACGGCTTTTCGTGTTCACCATATCGTATATGGACGTAGCGTTTCGGAAGACGCGGTGGCCAAGGCTGTGGAGCTATCGGACGACAAGTACTGTTCGGTCGCGTATACCGTCAGGCCAGGTGCGGAAATTACCACCTCGTTCGAAGTTGTGGAAGTCGGTGAAGATTAGAATTCGGCAGTCTGGATAGAATTTGCGGGGTCTCCTGCAATATTGCTAGGATGGTTCGGGTTCGCAGTATCCTTTTGCAGAAGAATGAAGAGTTTAGCTCCTGAAGAAATAGAACTTGAGAAAAAGCGAAGAGTCCTTCGCCGCCTCAAGAACAGACTGGTAAGCCGCGAGGAATCGATGGCTGAGCTGCATGCTGAATTAGAGCAGTTCGAGGCCACCTATGTTATGGAGGTGGGTCGGCACTACGCGGAGCTCGACGAAATTGAGGCGCAGATCGCAGAAGAAGAATTAAAGCTCAACCCGGAAGACGAAGAAATCAAGAAGCGGGCCGATGAAGCGCGGGAAAAGGCTGAAGAGTCCGCAGAGGCCGCAGAAGAAGAGAACTGGCAGGCTTGTACCCAAAAATGGAATCCATCGCCCGAAGCCAAAAAGACTTATCGGAATCTGGCAAAAATGATTCATCCGGATCTCGCGATAGACAAGGAAGAGCGAGAAAAGCGTCATAACCTGATGTCAAAGTTGAATGACGCCTACACCGATGGGGACCAGAAGCTTCTTAACAAGTTGGTAGAAGAATACAGGGATTCGCCCGAGTTAGTTAAGGGCGACTCGCTTGGCGACGAATTGATACGTGCGATCAGGCAGATATCGCAGGTTACAAACCGCTTGAAAGAACTAAGAGCTGAAAAGCTGGAAGCGGAATTATCAGAACTCTTCATTCTTCGTGAAAAAGTTCGAAAAGAGCAGCTTGCAGGCCGAAACCTGTTTAAGACGATGGCGGAGCGGACGAAAACCCATATCAAGAAGGCCAACAGGCGACTGAGTAATCTCAGGCAGGTCGTCGAAGCCGATGAGGTTGATATGAAAGAGCGCTTCGGATTGAACGTCGAAGCATTCAGGTAAGGCTATAAAGCGTTCCCGCAAGCATATCCACTCGACCAGGCCCACTGAAAATTGTAGCCGCCGAGCCAGCCTGTTACATCAAGAACCTCTCCGATGAAATAAAGTCCCGGAACTTTTCTTGATTCCATTGTCTTCGACGAAATTTCACTCGTATCAACTCCCCCGATCGTAACTTCGGCTTTGTGCCAGCCCTCAGTTTCAGAAAACGACACCTCCCAGTTATGGATCAGGGCGGTGAGCCTCTTAACATCTTTGTCACTTAGACTTGCGACCGGATAAACGGCGATTTCACGCGGAAGGAACTCTTCCAAAAACCTCTTCGGCAAGTACCGGGACAAAAAGTTACGTACTTTCATCTTGTTACCCTCTCGGTCATCAAGCTGAATGCTCAAATCGCTTCGGGGCATGAGATCAAACGAAACCGGGGTCTGAGGATCCCAATAGTTCGAGATCTGCAGAATCGCCGGGCCGCTGAGACCGCGATGTGTAAAGAGTATGTTCTCGGTGAATGCGGCTGAAGAGGTCTTGACGGTAGCTTCCAACGAAACTCCGGACAATGCGGCATGGTTCCTGTCACTAAACCGTAGTGGAACAAGAGACGGCCGGGTCTCGATGATTTTCAATCCGAACTGCCTCGCGATCTCGTAACCGAACCCGGTCGCGCCGATCTTGGGAAACGAAAGCCCGCCGCTCGCAATCACGAGTTTCTCCGCCGAGAAATCCCCTTTAGTGGTGTTCACAACAAATCCGTTCTTCGCTGAAACGCCCCTTACTCCGCAATCCGTGACCACCTCAACCCCGGCAGATTCACATTCATCGAGTAACATCTCAACGATTTCCCGGGAACTTCCGCGGCAAAACAGCTGCCCCAACGTCTTCTCGTAGAACTTGATCCCATGTTTTTGAACAAGTGAAATAAAATCGTCAGGTGAATATCTGGCTAGTGGAGATTTTGCGAAGTGGGGGTTTTCGGAAACGAAATTCTCGGGACTCACTTCCAGGTTTGTGAAGTTACAA
>JABDKD010000021.1 GCA_013003215.1 Pyrinomonadaceae bacterium | reverse complement strand
ATTCAAGCCATTTCGCAAAAGAGATCGAATCGAGGTTTGTAACTTCCGAATCCTGTGAGCAATTATGAAGCGGAACAGCGAAAGCCCGCTTTCCGGACCCATCTTTCCACGCTGTCCAATAAGTAAGGAGTGTCTCGAAACGCTCAAACTGTCGTTCGTCCTCTTTTGTCTCACCTGCGTGCAGGTAGAGCCCTTCGTACCAACGGCCTTTGTAAAAGACACGTTCTTCGGGATCACGCGTCAGAAATTCCTCTCTTATAACCGGTTCGCCCGCTTCACCGGAAGACTCGAGAAGATCCATTTCGTCGAGTAACTCGACGAGGTCCGTGTTTCCTTTGAAGGGTACCGGAAGATAGTGTGCACCCCATGGATAAGCGAACTTTCCATTATTCTCTAATCTATTAAATTGATTGTTGTCAACATTTACAGCACCGCTTGCAGACGTTCCCCCGAGCCGCCGTTCTAGCTCAAAGAGCCTGAAACTCGTGCCTTCTTTCTTGCTCAATTCCCAGGCTGCCGAGAGTCCTGCTATTCCACCTCCGACAACCACGACATCAAGCGCTTCTTTGACATCGGTCGGACGCTGCCAATTCCTCTTCTCACGTAATATGTGTCCGATATTATCGGTCGCGCCTACTATCTCACCTTCTATCTGCGTCTGTTCGTAGTCTGTCTTACAAGCCGTAAGTGCAATCGGCAGGCCGAGAAAAGTCTTGAGGATGTCACGCCGTGTAATCACTAGTTCATTTTAACAAGGATGAAGGGGATAAAGGGGATTGAAGAATACTGCTGACGCGTTATTGTGATCTGTTGTATTTTCTTATTCGTCTTGTTCCCCTTTCGCCTAGGAATTCGGTTCAGTTCAAATTTCATTTTTCAGATATAAGCAGATCACGAACGCTACAGGTCGAACTTTCGTTGAATCGATTATTCAGCTTTCTATATTGAAGCTTGGAGGTTCCAAAGTTTTCGACCAGCGCCACATCCAGATTCGTGATCTTCAAATAATTCAACGCTTGAGCATAGTGTGGTCTTGCTAGTGACTCCACTGCTTTCACTTCAACGATTACGCGATTCTCTACAATTAAGTCGGGTTCAAATGAACCTAATACTGCCCCTTCATATTCGACTTTCAACTTAGATTTTGATTCAACCTTGAGGTCTTTTCTGGCAAGTTCAACCAGGAGCGATTGATGATAAACAGACTCGATAAACCCGATGCCAAGTGTGTTGCTAATCTTGAAGCACGAATCGAGAATGCTTCCGGTGAGGTCCTTATGAAGCATATTATTCTCCAATTATTTATTTCCCAAAGGATATCTCAATCCAAGAATCACCTCAACGTTTTCAAGTTCCCATTCTTCAAAAACCTCATCCCCTTTATCCCCTTCATCCCTGTTACAACACTCATTCAAACCGATTCCATTCCGCCTCGTAGTATCGGACCAGGGCCTGGTTATCCAACCGGTTTACTTCGATCTCTTCATCCGGTCGGTCGATGTCTTCCGAAAGTTCAAACATCGAGGCCAGGGTACCGGAGTCAAGGAACTTCAGATCGATTCCATCCGCGACCGAATCGGGAGCCTCGAATTCATTCTGTTTTGCAAGCACATAACCCCAGATTCCAAATGATGGAACAGTCGTGTGGTATGGCCTGACTTTAAATCCACTCGCTTCCAGCGTCGTCGCAATACACCAAAAGGATTTGCGCGCATAAAGCGGGGACGTGCTTTGCACCACAACCGCGGAGTCGGGCTTGAGTTTCTTCCTGAGCATCTTGTAGAACCGGGTTGAATATAGCTTTCCGAGGGCGAAGTTGTTGGGGTCAGGGAAGTCGATGACAACCGCGTCGAAGGGATCTGTTTTTGTCTCCGCGAGCCAAACAAAGGCGTCACGGTTGATCACTTCAACACGTTCGTCGGTCAAAGCTCCTTTGTTCAGTTCTTTTAGGAGTGGAAGTTTGGTCGCAAGTGCCGTGATCTCCGGATCCAGATCGACAAGGGTTATCTTTTTGACCGAGTCATATTTGAGTATTTCCCGAACCGCGAGTCCGTCTCCGCCGCCAAGCACTAAAACCTTTTCGGCCGAGTTTCCTACGGATGACATAGCCGGATGAACGAGTGCTTCATGATATCGGTATTCATCAAACGAGTTGAACTGCAGGTTTCCATTCAGAAACATCGCAAAACCCGCACGCCCTCTTGTTACAACGATCCGCTGGTATTTCGAACTCCGTGCAAAAACGATCGCGTCCTGGAATAGTTCCGATTCCGCGAGGTTGGTAAGCGCATCTGCTTTGATGAGACCGGCGGCCAAGATAGCAATCACGACAATCGCTTTGATTCTTAAAAACGTGAGTTTTCCGGGTTTGATCACAGAGGCGAGCAACCACGTACCCCAAAGCCCAACGGCGCCGTTTAAGATTCCAAAAAGAAGGGAAGTCCTAACGAGCCCAAGAGTTGGCACCAATAAGATAGGAAACAAAAGAGATGCGGCAAGGGCTCCAACGTAGTCCAGTGCGAGAACCCGAGCGACGAGTTCTTTGAAATCCAGCTCATCTTTGAGGATCCGCATCAGGAGAGGGATCTCAAGGCCAACGAGCGTACCGATCCCAAAAACAACGCCGTAAAGTATTACGCTGAAATAGGATACAGCCGCAAAACTTAGAAAAAGGAGAGGAGCGGAGATGCCCCCCAAGATCGCAACTGCGAGTTCGACATCAACAAACCTCTCCGCGATATTCTTATCGATAAACCTCGACAGCCATGAACCGACACCCATGGCGAAGAGGTAGAGACCAATGATTATTGAGAATTGGGTGACTGAATCGCCAAGAACATAACTCGCCAAGGTGCCCGCGAGTAGTTCATAAATGAGCCCGCACGTGGCGATTACAAAGACATTGAGAAATAAAAGCGGAGTGCGGTTCACAGTTTAAATGGAAAATGGACAATGGAAAATGGACAATGCCGGAAAACAACAATCAGGAATAGGCTCACATAGAAAATGAATGATTTCGATTCCTGTCCGCAAAATTGTCCATTTTCCATTGTCCATTGTCCATTCATTTACCCGATCGTAGCTGCAGCAATGATGATCGCGATTCCGATGAGCATCGAACCTATAACAATTCCGAGGGCCGTGTTCTGATCTTCTTCAATCTCTTTCTTTATCGAGAACGGCGTAACCAGCGTCAGGATTCCGAACGAAATCCCAAAAAATATCAGCCCGATCACCACGAAAATGAGAGTCGTTACAACGACTTCATACAGCTCAGCGAATTTGACGACGAAGCCCAATGTCGGTGCCAAAAGATTCATAATCATTATTTTCCTCCACGAAATCCGGAACTAATAAACGGAACGCCAAGCGTCGATCGATACTTACCTGAATTGAAGAGTTCCCAACCAAACCAAGAGAAGCTCATGTAGGACAGTATCACCCCAATTCCGAATATGTAGTAGATTTTTCTAAGCATAATTCAAAATAATTGACTAAGTTTACAGAGTTGACGAAGTTGACTAAGTCTAAATTGAGCTATTTCTCGGGTTTTAACGTTTGCAACTTAGTCAACTTCGTCAACTTCGTCAACTCAGCCAACTCACTCAACTAGCTGCTCCCAAACATACTCTCGCTCCAACGCCGCGACTCAAAAGAGAACTTCCTGAATAACGTCAAAATTGGTACCAGCGCTAACAACACAAATGCAACGCAGAAGTTCACTCCGCGTGAAACGTTTTGCTGAACCTTCACACGAATCGGCATCGGTTTTTGCCAGTCCTTCCACACACCTTCAATTCTCAGTCGGTACTCGCCCGCAGGCACGGCAGAAATTGTAGCGTCGTTACTGTTACCGCCCTCGCTCCAGGATTCGCCATCCGTAACCCCGTAATAATATTCGATCGGTATGGTCACCGCCTCGATCTCATTATTCTTCTCGTTAACAAGATCAACACTCAGTTCGGTCCACGAGTTCCGCACCGGTGCGAGGCCGGTAATACTGACGTTGCTGTTTCCTTTGAGCTTGAACTTCTGACTAAAGACAACGCGGCTTGTCGTCGGACTCGACAAACGGTCGAGCACAAACTCCTGATTCAAAGGTGTTGATACGACTCCTGTAAGCGGAAGCAGGAATATCGCGGTTAAGACAAACGCACCCAAAAGCAGAAAACTCCATTTGATGAGGCCCCCGCTTGGGAATGGCTGATTGGGCGCGACGTTTGTGGGTCCCGGCAGCCAGTCGATGTCGAAAACCTTCTCAATTCTCTTTTTAGGAACATACGTACCAATTGACCAGTTAACCTCGTCCTTAGTAAGTTCCTGTGAAAGCATCAGCGGCGGTGCGACGAAATCAGCGGCACGAACCGAGTCCCCGACCTCGACCCGCCAATAAAACTCACCCTTTACGTATTCAACTCTCGCCGGTGTGTCCTGAAATATCTTAAACGTCTTGCCTTTAAACTTAACTGTCGGCTTTGCCCCGCTGAATAGTTCGGTAACCTCAACATCCGCAGTATTTACAGACTCAACGAAGCTCCAGTGGTCGTCCGATTGAACAAGCCATTTGAATCCTACTTTCGGGTTATACAGCAGGTATTCATTCCAGAAATACTTGATGCCGTCGAACGTGACGCTCCGTGTCATCGCCCCGATCACTTCAAGTTCTTCGCCATCGGCAAACTCTTCGAACTTACATTTCGCGCCAACCTCGATCGCAAATCCAACGGGTGAAGGAGATGGCTTCATGGCACGCAGGAACTTTAGATTTCCCTCGTTAACATCCAGAAGGGACTCGCAATAAGGACACGTAACTCTCTCGGTTTTGTCTGGAGCCTTGAGCTCGAGAGTACCTCCGCACTTGGGACACCCCATTGCTTCCGCGGCCACCCTAGGAGCGGCTCGTTCGGCGGACTTCTTGGTTGCCAGGCCAACGTCTTCCAGAGAAACCTTTTCTCCAAAAAACAGGAACGGGGGAGTCGTGCCGTAGTCGATCGTCGCAAAAACGTTATTCTTCCCGGCGAGGTCAATGTAATTTGATTTTTCTTCGGGTTCGAGTTGGTAGGGAATCTCACCTTCTGCAGCTATGTATGAAGCCGTACCTTTTTCCTGGACCACGAGCGGAGTGCCTTCCACAATAGACGTGATCTTCTGCCCCGGCTTCAGTTCCTCAAATCCGGGAACGGGAACTCCTTCAGGAATCGGCCGGTAGAAGGTCATATAGAACCTTCCCTGGGCTTCGGCCAGCCAACCGGTCCAACCGTTGTTGAATGTCGCATACCATTCGTCCCAGAAACCGCCGGCTCCGTGTTTGATCTGTGCCCGACCTGTCAGCTCAAAACGCTTCCCCTTGTATTCACCTTTTAAGCCGATCTTTAGAGGGCTTTTCGATTGAACAATCTCAGCTACTTTCCCAAGATCTTCAAGTTTCCGGTCGGTTCGGGCGACCGCTGAGCGGCAAAACGGGCAAACAATGACGATTGTAGATCCCGATTTAAATTCAATGGGACCCGCACAGGAAGGACAGTTTGCTTTAAGTACGCTCAAGCGTCCCCTCCTGCAACGGTCATTTGGAACTCAAGCTCGTTTTCATCGCAATGTGCTTCAGGTTTCGACTCGATCCCGCGGGAAACCCTCGTAACATTTACGTCTGAAGCTCCGATGCGGCTCGCAAGCTTATCCTTCCAGTCCCATTCGGGTCGGTCCTTGCAGCAGTAAAGATTAAATGTAGCGAGGTTGTGTTCAGGGTATGTATGACACGCGAGGTGTGATTCGGTCAGAGCTACGAGGCCCGTCACCCCGCCTTCGCCGGGAAACTTATGCCAGATAGGAGCTCCAATAGTCTTTAGCCCCAGATCTTCTATTATCGAATCAAAAACAGATTTAAGCGTCTCAGGATCACGAAGCGCAGACGCACTGCATCCGGTGGCTTCAATCAACCATTCTCTGCCTGCTATTAAAGGGGTATCCATCTGTAATTAATACGATTTACAACGCAATTTTGTTTTAACGAACTTTGCAAAGCATCACTGCGTTACTATTCTAGGACTGGACTATGTTGGTCAAAATAATATCGGAATATTTTCAGTTTGTCATATTTCTCTTTTTTGTGATTTCTGGCAGCTCTTCATGTGTTTTTACACCGTCACAGCCAAGTTCGAACAACGATCGGATAAGGTCGTTGGACTACGGAGAGGCAAAGGTGGTCGGAACAATATCTTCCTCCCTAATCAGGGAAAGCAGCGGATTGGTGCATTCAAGATGTCAGGAAAACGTTTTGTGGACCCACAACGATTCGGGCGATAAAAACAGAATTTTTGCGGTTGATACAAAAGGTAAATTGATTGGCACCTGGCACGTAACCGGGGCAAGAAACCGTGACTGGGAGGACATGTCCACCTTTAAAGATGAAAACGGTAAGTGCTTTTTGTTCGTTGGAGATACGGGAAACAACGGGCGTCTTCGAAGCAATGTGACTATCTACAAGCTTGAAGAGCCGATTGTCACGAAACAAAAAGGTAAAACGCCTGCTACTGCACGAGCGGAGGCGATTTCGTTTCCCTACCCGGATCTAAGACATGACTCTGAAGCCATTTTTGTTCACCCCAAGTCTCAGGATCTGTATGTGATAACCAAAAGGATCACAGGTGCTGCCGGAGTCTATAGGATCAAAAAAGGAAAACGCACCGCTGAGAAGGTCACCGATATCGAGGTGCCCTCCGTTCCTAACGGATTGATTACCGGTGCCGCGATCTCACCCGACGGCGAACGTGTGTTGCTGTGCGACTATTTCGGCGGCTATGAGTTTAGGCTTCCGGAGGACTCGGAATCATTCGACGATATCTGGAAGGTTCAAGGTGAGCTTGTGGATCTCGGCACGAGAGCACAGGGAGAAGCCGTCGCTTACTCATCAGACGGGCTTTCCATCTACGCTACCAGCGAGAAACGAAACTCCCCATTGATCAAGGTCACGTTGGTTGAGTAAGTTAACTAAGTTTGCGAAGTTGGCGAAGTTTACAAAGTTGACTAAGTTGGCGAAGTTTACAGAGTTGACTAAGTTGGATGCGTTCCGTATTCGGAACGAGTACTAGATTCAGGCGACTTAGCCCACTTAGCCAGCTTTGCCTACTTAGTTAACTTCGCCAACTTAGTCAACTTCGCCAACTTCGCCAACTTCGCCAACTTCGCTAACTTACTCAACTTCCGATTACTATGAAGCATCTTTCAAAAGAAGAACTCGAGTCGGGTCTCGATCACATCAAAGAGTCCCCCGCAAATCATGGCGAAATCATGATGATCGTCCGGCGGCCTGAAATTGGCAAAAGGGAGGTACTTCAAGAATGCGAACTGGATCTTGAACTCGGATTAGTCGGTGACAATTGGAAGACCCGTGGAAGTTCAAGGACCAATGATGGTTTCGGCCACCCCGATATGCAGCTCAACATCATGAACGCTCGCGCAATTGATCTCGTGGCTGTCGAGAAAGAGCGTTGGGCATTGGCAGGCGACCAATTCTATATAGATCTGGACCTGAGTGATGAAAACCTTCCGCCGGGGACCCGACTAAGTCTTGGTGATGCGGTCATTGAAGTAACGGCGATCCCGCACACGGGCTGCAAAAAGTTCGTCGAGCGATTCGGAATCGAAGCAATGAAGTTTGTGAATTCGGAACAAGGAAAGAAGCTTCACTTGCGAGGTATTAATGCCAAGGTGGTTGAATCAGGAGTTGTGTGTGTTGGAGAACTGGTTTTTAAGATCGTTTAGTTCAAGTTGAAATACTCAATCTCAACAATCTGATCTGCCGTCATCTTGGCGGGTTTGATGCCAAAATTACCTTTGCTCTTCGTTTACAAATCCATATCTTTCTTCAATTTTTTCTTTGGCCTTCGTTTTCTCTAGCTTCGTAACAACTCAAATCCTTTAATTTGTCTGATCCCCAAACCACCTTCTTCGCTCCTACTTTAGCGACTACTGTTCGTAAATTAACGAATTCTGCAGATATACCGATAAGTAGATTGGGATTCCCAGAAATCGGATCTCCCCCGACCCATTCTCACGCGATTCCTCTTCCTTTCAAATCGTACCTCCTATGGTCTTTAGTTTATGAGCAGTATTCCAACTCAAAACACGATCCAGTCGCAAAATCGCCGTGCGGCCGAACTCTTTAAGGCGCATCAAAAGACAGTTCGCGTACAGACGGATCGGTTTTTCGCCGTGTTGCTTTCGGTACAGTGGCTGGCAGGGGTCGCCGCTGCTTACATCGTGTCCCCGCTGACTTGGGCAGGCGTAGAAAGTTCCACGCATCCACACGTTTGGGCAGCAGTGCTGGTAGGCGGTGCAATCACCTCTCTGCCGCTCTTCCTCGTTCTCTTCCGAACTGGTCATTGGTTTAACGGATATGTCGTCGGCTGTGCTCAAATGCTGATGTCTGCGCTACTGATTCACCTGACAGGTGGAAGGATCGAAACCCACTTTCATGTTTTTGGCTCACTTGCCTTTATTTCATTTTATCGCAACTGGAGGGTGCTGATCCCCGCCACGATAGTTACCGCCGCAGATCACTGCATCCGCGGCTGGTTTTATCCAATGTCGATTTACGGAATTCTGACCGGAGGCGAATGGCGCTGGGTAGAGCATGCTGCATGGGTCATATTCACCGATATTTCTTTAATCGCCTCCTGCCGTCGAGGTTTCCGTGAGATGTGGGATATCGCGCACCGAACCGCAGCTCTCGACGAAAGCGAGGAAAGATATCGCGCCGTCGTTGAACAAACCGACGAAGCGATATTCTTGATGGATCCGGAGAGTTTGCAAGTCACCGAATGCAATAACGGATTTGTGAAACTCCTCGGTTACAAAGATATCGATGAAGGTAAACAAGTCTCATCAACTAAATTCAGCCTTTTGGCAGAGGATGAATTAAGAACTATCGCGCATCAACATGTTGTTGAACAGAAAACGCGGACTCGGGAAACTGTATATCGTCACAAAGACGGGAACCTCATTCCGGTCGAAATCAGAATAACCCCCATTCAGTTTGGCAACCACTACGCGCTTTCAATAAGTGCCCGGGATATTTCGGCTCGGAAAAAGGCGGAAAAAGAATTAGTTGCCGCGCATGATGATTTGGAACGGAGAGTTGCCAAACGAACTAAAGAATTAGTGAACTCGAACAGAGCTCTGGAAGCAGAAGTGAGCGAACGGAAAAGAATGGAAGCAAATCTTCGGCATGCAAAGGAATTCTCGTTCAAGGTAATAAACCAAATTCCTATTGCAACGTTCGTCCGGGACACCAACGGAAAATACATCCTTGCAAACCAGGCGCTGGCAGATATGTACAGCACGACGGTGGAAGAGATTATTGGCAAGTCCGCGTCTCATTTTGTCGACTCGGAAGATGAGAACGAACTCATTGAGTACACAGACAAACAGATACTTGAGGCCCAACAAGAAAATGTAATTCCCGAGCATGAGTACATCGACGCCGATGGGCAAAAGAAATGGCTACAGATCATCAAGCGCCCGCTAATTGACGAGAACGGAAAGACCACGCATGTCATCGGGACGTTTGTTGATTTGACTACTCGAAAGACGATCGAAAGCCAGCTTCGTCATGCGCAAAAAATGGAGTCGATCGGCCAGCTCGCTTCAGGTATCGCGCATGAGATCAATACTCCTACCCAGTATGTAGGCGATAACACCCGATTCCTTGAGGATGCCTTCAAAGATATCAAGATGGTACTCAAGAAGTATGAGGAACTACTGGACAGTGTCCGCACGGACAAAGTGAGTCGAGAATTTATAGAGGCTTTAGAAAAAGAAATCGAGAAAGCTGATTTGGAATACCTTGATGAAGAAATACCAAGCGCGATTGAACAGTCACTCGAAGGTGTAAGTCGAATCTCAAGAATTGTTGAGTCGATGCGCGATTTTGCCCATCCGGGATCTGACGAAAAGAAGGCTTCTGATCTCAACCGGGCAATTCAAAGCACGGTTACGGTAGCTCAAAACCAATGGAAATATGTAGCCGATATGCAAACGAATTTCGATCCGGGATTACCGCTTGTTCCCTGCTTGATCGCCGAATTCAACCAGGTCGTCTTGAATATGGTTGTAAACGCTTCTCACGCGATCGCCGATGTGGTTGGTGACGGGTCAAATGGCAGAGGGACCATTACGATCTCAACAAACAATGTAAACGACGAGTTGGTCGAGATCTGTGTTTCTGATACCGGTGGCGGAATGCCGCCAGAGGTCAAATCACGCATATTCGATCCGTTCTTCACAACCAAGGAAGTTGGAAAGGGCACAGGACAAGGTTTAGCGATTTCCCACAAGGTCGTCGTTGAACAGCATAAG
The DNA here is from genome assembly GCA_013003215.1 of Pyrinomonadaceae bacterium. Lineage (GTDB taxonomy): Bacteria > Acidobacteriota > Blastocatellia > Pyrinomonadales > Pyrinomonadaceae > Aridibacter. Next base: position 30,965 of record JABDKD010000021.1, on the reverse strand, counting down.
GGAACACTAAATGTCGAATCCGAAGTAGGGAAGGGCACAACGTTCACGATCCGCTTGCCGATAGAAGAGGCGGCGACCTCACAATAAACCAAAATATGCTGAACATACTGTTTGTAGATGATGAGCCGAATATCCTCGAAGGGCTAAAAAGAATGAGCCGTTCGATGCGCCGGGAATGGCGTATGTCTTTTGCCGGAAGTGGTCGTGAGGCTCTCAGTATGCTAGCCGAAGAGGATTTCGACATTATCGTTTCTGATATGAAGATGCCGGGAATGGATGGAGCTGAGCTGCTGAAACAAACGAGGGAGCATCATCCGCAGATAGTCAGAATTGTGCTTTCAGGTTTCGCGGAAACGGAGATGATAATGAAATCCGTTGAGCAGGCTCATCAGTATCTTGCAAAACCCTGCGATCCCGGAACTCTCAAATCAACGGTCCAAAGAGCCTCCTCGCTCCATGGGATGCTTACAAACAACAATCTGCGAACTCTGATCGCTGAGATGCGCACAGTCCCGAGTCTTCCATCACTTTATTCTGAGCTGATGGATGAACTGAATTCACCAGAACCATCATTAAGAAAAGTTGGGGCGATCGTCAAAAAAGACATCGGCATGACAGTAAAAATCCTGCAGATCGTTAACTCCGCTTTCTTTGGTTTGAGGCGCCATATCTCCGATCCCGCCGAATCCGTGAAATACCTGGGCCTTGAAACTGTTTCTTCCTTGGCATTGGCAGTTGGGATCTTCACGCAGTTTGAGAACAAAATCGAGAATAAACAAATGGTCTCCCAACTTTGGGCCCACAGCGCTACAGTAGCCAGTACAGCCAAGTCCATCGCTGAAATCGAGAACAGAAAAACATCGATTGACGCTTTTACTTCCGGCCTTCTGCATGACATCGGTGAAGTAATTCTCGCGATCAACTTGCCCGAAGAAGTTGCGAAAATTCAGGAACTCGTAGCTCAAAATGGCATGACAAAGCTGGAGGCTGAAAGACAGGTGCTGGGCGCGACCCATCCTGACATCGGAGCATACCTGCTCAGCACGTGGGGGTTACCCAGAGCGGTAGTTGAAGCAGTCGCATATCACCACGATCCTTGCTCATATCAACATGAGAGCTTCTCAGCTTTGACTGCAGTTCACGTCGCAGACGCTTTTGATGAAGCAAAGCGTTTTGAACCGTCTGAAGAGCGAGGACCCGAATTTGATGACCAGTATTTAGAAAAAATGGGACTCGCCGAAAAGCTTCCAAAGTGGAAGGAAAAATGTGCGACTTGCTTTGACAATGAAGAATGAATTGAGGCGATAAATGAATAGAGGGTTTTAGGATGAATAAGAGAATATTATGTGTTGACGATGATCTGAATATCCTTCGTGGATTCAAGCGCACGCTGAGAGGAAAATTCAACATTTCAACGTCTTCAAGCGGCCCTGAAGCTCTTGCTCTAATGCAGGAGAGCGAGCCGTTTGCGGTGGTGGTGTCCGACATGAGAATGCCTGAAATGAATGGCGTCCAGTTCCTCACTCGAGTTAAAGAGATATCCCCGGACAGCGTGCGGGTGATGCTCACAGGGAATTCTGACCAGCAGACAGCGACAGATGCTGTGAATGAGGGTGCTATTTTCCGGTTTCTGACCAAGCCCTGCCCTCCTGAATTGTTTGCTCAAACACTGAATTCAGCCCTTGAGCAATACGGATTGATCACTGCGGAACGCGAGCTTCTTCAAGGCACACTAAACCGGAGTTTGCAGGTCCTAGTAGACATTCTTGCTCTAGTGAATTCGACTGCCTTTACCCGCTCAACTCGTGTTAAGCGAATGGCAGGCGACATGGCCAACGGCCTTGGTATCTCAAACGTCTGGGAAATAGAAATCGCGGCCATGTTGTCGCAAATAGGATGCGTGACGGTTCCCGAGCATATTTTGCTTAAGGTCTTAAACGGAGACGAGGTTAATGACGAGGAACTCAATCTATACCAGAAACATCCTCAAGTTGCATCTGAACTTATTTCCAAAATTCCAAGACTCGAAAGGATTGCGGGGATGATTTCCAATCAAAACCGTCGTTTCAAAGACGATCCGGAATCACAACTATTATTGACCGACGTAGCTGCGGAGAATCTTGGCGCAAGGATCCTAAAAATCGTATTGGATTTCAATAAATTGCTGGAATCCAATGAGTTGCCGGACGTTGCCTTTAAGGAATTGAATAACCGAAATAGCTGGTACGATCCCGAAGTTCTGAATGCCCTGAAAAAGCTGATTGAAGAGCGGTCGGACGAATTTACAAGCAAGGAGGTACATGTATCTGAACTGAAGGCAGGAATGATCCTTGAGCAATCTCTGCTTTCTAGCAACGACACATTGTTACTCTCAGAGGGCCAGGAGATAACGCATTCCTTAATAATGAAACTAGTCAATTTCTCTGAAGCAAATGTAATACCGGAAATTGTGAATGTCCGGGTTCCCGTCAACGGGCATTTGCAGAGTTGATTCCGATTGTCATCACAGGTATGAGACTTAAGAATGGAGCTTTGGTAGCCGGGGTTGCGCTGTGGTTAGCTGCAACCGGGATCGGGACAGTCTGGTTGGTGGATTTCGCATCTCGCCCCGGAATACAGGCAATGGGTCCGAAAGAAATACCCGCTGACACCTTCTCAGACAGAGATCTGAATTTTCCGACCCTAGCTGTGTTTGTCCATCCGCACTGTAGCTGCAGTCGAGCAACGCTGAAAGAATTGGCTCGATTGGTCTCCCGTTCTGAAGAATCAATAAACGTTTATGTCCTTTTTTACAGACCTGCAGGTAAGTCTAGAGAATGGGTAGAAACGGATCTCTGGGAACTCACTTTGAAGATGCCGAATGTGCGCGAGATCATTGTCAACAAAAAGGTACTGACGCGATTTGGTGCAATGACGTCCGGTCACGCAATACTCTACGATCGCAAGGGCTCAAATATTTTCACCGGTGGCATTACAAATGCCCGTGCACATGAAGGGGACAATCTTGGAAAATCGGTTATTTTAAGCTACCTCGCAAACGGCGAGATCCCGGTTCAGAATGCGCCAGTGTTTGGGTGTGCGTTGACATCGGAACACGTTAGCATGCGGAATTAGGGGGTTTAAGGCCTAATCGAATGAGGAGGATCAGGTTGGCACAAAATCCTTCGAAACTCAGCCAACAAGTCTTCTGAACTCCTTCCTCTCACTTAGCAGCCTCGCCTCTTCCTTGGCCCATGGCGAGTATTCAGACTCCGGATCATTTGCAGCCTCCAAAAATTCTTCCCAGGGTACCCATTGAAAGGCACCAACCTCTTCCGGGTTGATGCTCGGGTCCTTATCCGTAATTCCCACAAAAACCGGGCAAAACTCATTCTCTACGATGCCGTCCTTTTCCGCCTTGTAACGGTAGTCCGGTAAAACATTGTGAAGTTTGATTCCCGTCATTCCCATTTCAAACTTCAAGCGACGCTTCGCCGCCGCTTCAACAGGTTCGTGCAGCATGACATGACCACAACACGAGTTTGACCAAACGCCTCCCCAGGTCTTTTTGTGCTCCGCGCGCTGCTGCAGAAGCAATTCGCCTTTGCTGTTAAAGAGAAATATGGAGAACGCCCGATGAAGCGGGGTCTTGTCCGTGTGAGTAGGGAGCTTTGGTGCGGTCCCGATGGGCTCATTGTCCTCGTCGACCAGCACCACCATATCGTCAAAGTAATAATGATATCGATTGTAAATCCATGCGAGCAAAGCGATTAGAACAATACCTAGTGCAGCCGGTATATACATGCCGGCGAAAAGTGCGGCAAACGTCCAGAAGAAAACCGTCAACGCTCCGCTTTGCATGAGTTGAACAGGAACCGGAAGCAGCGGCCGTGTAACTCTGACAAAGGCCTCGATAATGACCGCACCCAAAGCCCCTGAGATAACCCAGCCCACAAAGTTGGAAATGGGCACGCCGTAAAACCACCCGCCCTCTTCAAACTGCCAAAAACTCATCTTTACCGCACCGGGGTCCAAAACCATATCAAACAACACCACCATCGCTGCTACCGAAACAACGCGCACAAAAGGGTTCTGAACCATTTTTGCAGCAACCGTATAGCCGAGCAGAATCAGAGGTGTCCAGGCAAAGAAAACCGTCCACGGAACCGTACCGATCTTGAAACCGAGCAGGGAAGAATATTCAAAGTCGCCGTAGGGAAACCCTGTTGCAATCGCAACTGATTCGATTAGGAAGGCGTAGTACCCCAGTACCAAAGTAAGAATAAGCGCACCGGCGAGCCCAAGCCAACGCTTTGCCGCAACAAAAGACGGCAAAAAGAAAAGCAAAATGCTGGCGCTCGAGACAACATACGCCCAATCCGGCATTTCAGCATTGGTCATGAAGAACGCTGAAACCGCCAGCAACACCAAAACAACCGGCGTCCATTTTTTGGTTAACCTGTCACGCATTGGTAAGCTATTTCTGTGTCTCGTTTAAGTTTCATATTTAAGATCAGTCGTCCGCGATTCTGGATCTATGTCTTCGGACCCTTCCTTATCGGTGCGGTAGCGGCTATAGACGAACGAAGCGATCTGCTCTCACCAGAACTGGTCGTGTTCGCAATCTATTTCCTGCTCCCGGCAAACTTACTTATCTACGGAATTAATGACATATTCGATTATGAAACCGATCGGCTCAACCCAAAAAAGGAAGACTACGAAGCACTAGTAACCCCTTCCGAAAGAAAAGGCCTTATAATCACGATCCTGATTTTAAACTTCCCGTTCGTACTCGGCGCATTCTATTTAGGAACCCGACCGGCCGCCGCACTCTTTGGTTTTCTATTCTTTTCGATTTTCTATTCCGCGCCCCCTTTTCGGGCAAAGGCAAAACCCGTCATCGACTCTGTCTTCAATATCCTTTATGTATTTCCCGGAATTCTTGCCTACGTCTTGATCACAGATGACATTCCCGCCTACTCGACGATTGCCGCCGCGGGGTTTTGGACGATGGCAATGCATGCTTATTCGGCGATTCCAGATATTGATTCTGACAACGAAGCCGGAGTTAGCACGGTGGCAACTCTTCTCGGCTCAAACGGCACACTGCTCTTCTGTCTTTTCTGTTATGCCGTTTCCGCCGTTCTTTCCTTCTCAGTGCTTGGCCCGGCCGCAATCGGGTTCGCGTTGATTTACTTCGCGATGATCATGGTCTCCTATCAACTCAGTCGATCAAACAAACTCTTCGCCGCATACCGCTACTTTCCGATCATAAATACAACCGTCGGATTCGCTCTTTTTTGGATAATTGCTTATCCCAAACTTGGCTAAAGAGATTTGAGCGGTTCCGGAGAGGTGATTCCATGAACCCTTTTGTATGCGAGTTCCGCACTGATCAAACAAATTTGTGTTCCGATTCCCGGGCTGGTCCCTGCTCCCACATAAAACAGATTGTCGACCTTTTTTGACTGATTCTTTGGTCTGAAAATCGCCGTTTGCCAGAGGTTGTGGGCAAGCCCGAGTGCCGATCCTCGCAGGCTGTTATAGTCCTTCGCAAAATTCTCGACCGTGTAAATGCGTTTGTATTCAATCATTTCCCGGAAGCCTTCGATGCTCATTTCTTCCTCGATTAGCTTCAGCACTACCTCCGAGTATTTATCTTTCTCCTCGTCTGAGATCTCAAGGCCCGATGCTATCGGAACGAGGACGAAGAGATTCTCTTTTCCGTCGGGTGCAACACCCTGATCTGTTACGCTCGGAGCGCATACGTAGAGAGACGGCTCCTCAGGAAGCTTTGGGTCCTTATAGATATCGTCAAAGTTTTTTCGCCAGTCACGCGAAAAGAAAAGATTGTGGTGTATCAATTCAGGAATTTTCTGCTTGGTCCCCAGATACATAATGAATGCGGACGGAGCCATCACTCTTTTCTGCCAATAAGATTCAGAGTAAGTCCTTGAGCGGTTATCGAGAAGTTGTGTCTCTGTAAACCACATATCGGCATTCGAAATCACCAGATCTGCCGAAATTGTTTCTCCGTCAGCAAGCTTCACTCCGGTCGCTTTGCGGTTCTCCACAAGGATCTCGGCTACGTCTGCATTTGTCCGAACAACTGCGCCATTCTTTTCGGCCACGCGAACCAGAGCCTTGATCAATTCGTAAAAACCGCCCTTCGGATAAAAGACACCCTGGTTAAAATCCATGTGACTCATCAAGTTGTAGAGTGCGGGAGCTTCATAAGGAGAGGTGCCGAGGAAGACCATTGTGTACTCCATGATCTGCTGGAGCTTTTTGGTTTTGAAGAAGCGCGAAACAAAACTATGCATCTTCGAAAAGACGCTTAGCTTTTGTCCCTCCGTCATGACTCTTTTGTTAAAGAAATCAAAAACCGTGTCGTAGTTTTTGTACATGAAATGCTCGGTCGCGACTTTGTATTGGTACTCAGACTGGTTCAGATAGGCCTTCAGTTTCTCGCCAGCACCTGCTTCGATCTCTTCAAAAGTTTGCGAATCGACGTCGATATTTGAATGGATGTCCACATCTTCATCATCATCTTTAAAGAAAATCCGATATGAGGGCGTCAACCTCTCGAGGTCCAGGTGCTCATTTATGTCTTCACCGAGCAATGAGAAATAGTGCTCGAACAGGTCCGGCGCCAGGTACCACGATGGACCCATATCAAAGCGAAATCCTTCCGCTTCAAAGACATTCGCCCGCCCTCCGGGATTTTGATTCTTCTCGAGAACGGTTACATCGTAGCCCTTCTTCGCAAAAAGACCGGCGGCCCCTAAACCGCCGATTCCGGAGCCGATAATGACAACCTTTTCACTCATATTTTCCAAACATGACCTTCAATGTAAGCCATAGCTTTCTTGAGAAACTCGTTCGAACCCGTCCCAGATAGACGTTGTAGTCGACGCGTTCGATTTCGTCCAGAATACCCTGGTAAAGAACATATGAGGTTTTCACCGCAAGCCGTCCGCGCCACTTCAACATCTTTATGCCGGGCTGAGCGTCACGGTAAACCTCCCGGTTGCGTTCGATCTGGGACTTCATGAAGGTCACGAAACGCTCATCATATACCTTCTGCTCTATGTCTTCAGTTGTGAGCCCCGAGGCTCCCAACTCGTCTTTTGGCATATAGATCCTTCCAAGATCTTCGACATCCTCTCTTATGTCGCGAAGGAAATTTGTAAGCTGGAACGCATAACCGAGCTTTTCAGCATATGGAAATGCCGCCTCCGAGGAGTAACCAACGACGCGGGTAACCATCAAACCGATAACTGCCGCCGAACCGTACATGTAGTCTTCCAGCTCTTCATAGTTCTCGTAAGTCTCTTTCTCCATGTCCATGAACATGGACCGCAGGAACGCCTCTCCAATTTCAACAGAAATGCCGTATTTCTTGAAAATAAATATGATAGCGGCCATCACCGGATCGTCAGAGGATTCCAGGTGAGTTGCACGCAGCCAACGCTGTCTCCATTTTTCAAGCCTCAAAACCGCATCGCCCGGGTCAGCCTTATCCGGATCATCGACAATCTCATCCGGAATGCGTGCAAAAGCATAAATAGCGTAAATGGCCTGTCTGACCTCGTACGGAAAGAACTGTGTCGCAAAATAGAAACTCGTTCCGTGCTTCTTGGTGATTCGTTGACATTCACTCAAGCCCGCACGGATAAGCTCCGGCTCAGGGACGTTCTTCATCCTCCTATCTCGCGAACCAATGCCGGCCGGCGTTGGCACTTTTTCTTGAATTTGACGTAAGGCCATAAAATTTGTTTTCGAAAGAGATCGTGAATTGGATTTAAAAGTCTAGGCGAGTTTGTTGGGTTTTGCTAGTTTTTTTTGCTGAATGGCATTGATTCAGGAACGCGAGGGAAGAATTCAGACGAAAAGCAGCCCGGGTGCAAATATTTTCACCCGGGCTATTCTACGTATTCCTTGACTGGAGCGCAGGCGACTCACCTGCCATAAGCGACGCTTGTCGCGAAACCGCTTATTCAACCGTCACTGACGCGACGAAATTTCTTGACTGGAGCGCAGGCGACTCGCCTGCCATGAGCGACCCCTGTCGCGAAACCGCTTATTCAACCGTCGCTGACGCGAAGTTGGCAATCCCTGTCGTCTGAAATCCCGTTTACTATCGCCCCTGCCGGGGCTAAGCTATCGCCGCGCCTCCAGCGCTTATAAGGAATTCAGGATTCTACAACTTCGAACCTTGAACTTTGAACTTTGAACTCAGTCAACTTAGTGAACTCAGCACTCAGGCTTTACCCGCCTGCTCCATGGCACTTCTTGTACTTCCTGCCGGAGCCGCAAGGGCATTTCTCGTTCGGCTTAACCTTGGGTTGATCGCGAACGAACGGCTGGCTCTTTAGCGCTTCTTCACCTGCCGCCTCTACGCCTTCATAGGCCCCGGTAAACGCCATTCCTGCTGCCTGCTTTTGCGCGCGCTGCCGTTCCAACCGTTCCAGGCGCTCCAACTCTTCCTGTTCATCTTTCTGAACAATCTCAAGATTGAACAATGAACGCGTGGTGTTTGTATCGATTCGATCCAACATGTCCTGGAACATGTCGAAAGACTGTTTCTTGTATTCAACAAGCGGATCTTTCTGACCATAACCGACAAGACCGATTCCCTGTTTCAGGTGGTCGATCGAAAGCAGGTGATCCTTCCACTGGGAGTCGATGATATTGAGCATGATATATCGCTCATAGGCTCGCAGTTGTTCCTCTCCCGCCTGCTTCTCTTTCTCTGCGTAGATCGCACTCGCTTTCTTCCAGATCGCTTCCTCGACCTCATCGCCGTTCATTGTCTTGAAATCGACGTCCGCATCAACTGCCGGATCGATCGAATAAATGCTCTCGATCTCAGCGGCATAGGTATCGATATCCCACTCTCCAGGAGGGACTTCCGGGTTCAGGAAATATCCTGTCAAATCCCGGAGGAGGTCTCTGGCAACACCTGATTCTCCAAGCAGATACTCGCGGTGCTCCGGTTCAAACATCAACTGACGGCGCAGACTATAGATAGTTTCACGCTGCCTGTTCATCACATCGTCATACTTTAGGACATGCTTCCTGGTTTCAAAGTTTCTTGCCTCGACCGCCTTCTGAGCCCGCTCGATCTGTTTCGAAACCGTCTTTGATTCGATCGCGACGCCTTCCTCCATGCCGAGCCAACTCATCATCGACCGGACCTTGTCGCCGGCGAAGATTCGCATGAGGTCGTCTTCAAGAGACAGGTAGAACCGCGTCTCACCTGGATCACCCTGACGGCCCGAACGTCCTCGAAGCTGATTATCGATACGCCTCGACTCATGACGCTCAGTCGCCAGAATATAGAGACCTCCCGCCTCAATGACTTTCTGGTGCTCTTCTTCTGAAACCCTTGTAGCTTTCGCCAGTTCCGCTTCGTACTGCTTCTTGCTAGCCTCATCCGGATTGATTTCCTGACGCTTCAGATAATCCCGCGCCAGAAACTCCGGGTTTCCGCCGAGAATGATATCCGTACCGCGACCGGCCATGTTTGTAGCGATCGTAATCGCTCCCTTCCGGCCCGCCTGCGCGACGATCTCCGCTTCACGTTCATGGTATTTCGCGTTTAGCACATTATGCGGAACACCTTTCTTAGCAAGCATTCCGGCGACAACTTCCGAGTTTTCAACGGAAACTGTACCAACCAGGACCGGTTGCCCGCGTTCGTGGCAATCCATGATGTCTTCAACAACTGCATTCCATTTCTCAGGCAGGGTTCGATAGATCACATCCGGCTGATCGAGCCTGACCGTCGGACGGTTGGTCGGAATCACGATCACGCTCAATCCGTATGTCTCACCAAACTCTTCCGCTTCCGTTTCCGCCGTTCCGGTCATGCCGGAAAGCTTTTCGTACATACGGAAGTAATTCTGAAGTGTGATCGTCGCGAGTGTCTGGTTCTCGCGCTCAATGTTTACACCCTCTTTCGCCTCGACCGCCTGGTGAAGACCGTCGGACCAACGCCTACCGCTCATAAGTCGGCCGGTAAAGTCATCAACGATGATTACCTCACCTTCCTGGACTACGTAGTGATGGTCTGCTTTGTATAGAGTGTGGGCTTTCAGCGCCTGCTCAACACAGTGAAGAAGATCCATATTCGATGGATCATAGAGGTTTTCTACCTTAAGAAGCCGCTCGGATTTTTCAACCCCCTGTTCGGTGAGAACCGCGGAATGGTTTTTCTCATCGACAAGGTAGTCACCGGTCGTTTTCTTTGTTTCCTCGTCTTTTTCGCCCTTTTCGAGTTTTGGAATTATCTCGTTGGCGACGTAGTACTTGTCGGTTGCTTCGTCAGAGGCACCCGAAATGATGAGCGGTGTCCTCGCCTCATCGATCAGGATCGAATCGACCTCGTCGATGATCGCGTAATAATGATCACGCTGGACCAGCGACTCTACATCGAACTTCATGTTGTCGCGAAGGTAGTCGAATCCGAACTCGTTGTTGGTTCCGTAAGTGATGTCACACGCGTAGGCTTCCTTGCGCTCCACATCGTCCATTTCGTTTTGGATACAACCGACGGTGAGTCCGAGGAATGTGTGAATCGTACCCATCCATTCCGCGTCTCGAGACGCGAGGTAATCGTTGACGGTTACGATGTGAACGCCGCGGCCGGTAAGTCCGTTGAGGTAAGCGGGAAGTGTTGAAACAAGTGTCTTACCTTCACCCGTCCTCATCTCGGAGATCTTACCCTCATGGAGCACCATTCCACCGATCAGTTGGACATCGAAGTGACGCATGCCCGTCACACGGACGCTGGCCTCGCGAACCGTAGCAAAAGCTTCAGGAAGAATTTCTTTCAGAACATCCTGCTCGCGCTTGTTCCTCTTGTCCTTATCTTCAATCCCTTCGATCGCATCGGCGATCTTTGTTCGGAACTCGTCGGTTTTCGCCTTGAGTTCCTCATCCGAAAGTTTCTGAAACTCCGGTTCGATACTGTTGATATGTTCTACGATCGGTTTGGAGTCCTTCAGGTATTTGTCTGTCTCCGTTCCGAAAATCTTTTTGACTAATTTGTCTGCAAAACTATTGACTGCCATTGTTTTTCCTTTGATGGGTCAAACACGACCCGCGTTTAAATTCCGTTTCGCTTCAACTTGATAGATTCGCAGTTCATTGCGAAGCTTCTGCGTTCACAGCGCCGCCGCGGTGAAAAGCAAACCGTCAATCTGTGCTGTCGCACAGATCACGGGCCGAAGCAATTTGATTTGAGGTATACGGAATCCGGCTTACAAACCGGGTCTAGGCATTTGGTTAGTCGTGAAGATCTGATCGTTTGAAAACTTTATTTCGCGGGCGATGATCGACTGCTCTACAAAAACCAGTCCATTCGAACGGCCCGGCAACTCAAAAACCGCACTACCGGGAAAAGCATGTGGGATGATCTGGTCTGACTCGACCCGCTTTCTGAGCTTTAGCTTCGAAGAAATCGTCTCGCTTCTTGTCGTGAACTCAAACGCGGGGTTCTGAATTGATTCAGCAAGCTTCGAGCCCGCGAGTACTTCGGGCGCACCGCCGACGAGTACGAGTCCGACATAGATCGAGATCGTTGTGAGGAGATAGATTCTGTTGTGACTCTTCGAGTGGGCCATCCTGTTTAGTTTACAACAAATGAAACGGGCTGACACTCCTGAAATAAAAAGCGCCAGCCACAGATTTTAACATCAAACTCCCGGCTTTACTTTCCGGCGTTCGCTTCAACCGCCTTCTTATCAACGCTTCCGCTCGGCTTGCCGCTGGAATTTGCTTTGTTTTCCAATTCTTTGCGCTTTGCGTATTCCGGACTCTTTCTAAAGTCCTTCATTCGGGCGTCGATGATCTGCTGGCCTTTCTCTTTTGGAATGCTGAACTGGATAACAAGATTCGACCCATCATTGGTCACTTTTGTATAACCGAGAAGTTCATACTCATCGTCATTCAGATTCGTAGCGCCGTTCCGGTGTGCGATTCTTGCTGCCGAGATAAGTCCGCGAAGGCCTGTTGCAGCGGTCTTGGCTTTGTTCTCGTCTTTTAGGTCTGATCGGACATCGGCAACCATCTTCTCGTTGTCCTGTCCAAACATGATGTCCATTCGCTGAGCACCCTCGTCGACCAAATACTTGAGCCAACCACTGACTCCGACCTTCTCGATCGCGAGCTTCGCAAGGCTGACCATCCTCTCGTCACCTTCCGACTTGCCCCAACCTGAAAGTTTTTCATCGAGCATGCCTTCCTCAGTGATAACGCCGTTCATCCTGACAACAAACTGCTTTGTCAGATCGATCTGGTTGTTCTCAACCTGCCGAACCGCAACATAACCAAAGTCTCTAAGAGGCTCGCGATTGATCGGTTTATCATTAACCGGGTCGCTTTTTGTCGCCGTGTGCTTTTCAACCGGATTCTGTTTTGGTTTCTTGTTTGTGTTTGAAGCAGTGGAATCGCCATCCGGCTTCTTGTTTTCGCCCGTTTTATCGCTGTTAGTATCTTCAGGTTTCTTGTTGTCGTTGTTGCCGGCGATCATGTCTCCGATCGGATCGTCACTGATATCGCCATCCAGAACCTTGTCTTTCTTTCTTGGAAAAATCGGCTTTCGTTTACCCCGACGCGTATTTCTGGCTCTTGGAGGATTGTATTTCGGTGTCGGCGGAGCGATCGGGTTGTTATTGAACGGAGTGAGATTCGCCGGGTTGTTGAATCCCGCTTCAGGGTTTTCAAGAGCGGCACGCCTAAGCTTAAGCTCTTCAAGATTCGCGATTTCAAAATAGCCCACCGGGTAAACCATCTTCGGCTCAACCTGTGATTCATCGACCCAGATATTCTCGGTCAGTTCTATGTTTTCGTAAACACCATCCGAGTATCCCGTGTCCTTCGCAAGAATCTTTGTTCCGACGTAAACCGTATCCAAAACATCACAAACCGTGTTTACAAACGGGCTGTCGCACGCGCTGGTGGTAAAAATTTTTACCTGTCCAAGCGCGAATATCGGCAAAAGAGTCAACACCGTAGCCGCGGCCACAATCTTGTAAATACGGGGACCGAGCTCCCAGCCGCCGATCTCGTACCCCTGAAATATGTTCTTATCTTGCATACTGTCCATTTTTTGTTACAAAAACTTCGAAAAACTGCTCCGAAGCCTTTGGACGCAAAAATCCGCGAAAACGTTGCGGACTCGGAGCAGAATATTAGCACTTTTTACCCTTTAATAGAAAGAAGTTCGACATTCGCTTCATTTCCTCTTAACATCACGCCATGGCACGAAGAAAGGGAAAATCGGGCCGCAATGGCAAACCATACAAGCGCCGCAAAAAACGGCGAGGCTCTCCCCAACACTCTGAACGCAATTCTGAACGAGAATTTGCGGAGAAAAGTTCCACTTACAAATCAGATCTGAAAGAACTACTGAGCGGAATAGGTACACCGGAACCCAAACCCTTTGTTCCTGACGACTTTCAGGTCGAAGCCCTTGAAGCGATCGAACATCAGGATGTACTTGTGACTGCGCCTACCGGGAGCGGAAAGACGTGGATTGCGCAGGAGGAAATAAGAAGATTGCTCGAGGCGGGTAAACGCGCATGGTATACGACTCCCTTAAAAGCACTCACAAACTCGAAGTACATGGAATTTGGTGAGGAGTTTGGAAACGAAAGGGTCGGTATCCTCACCGGAGATAGGAAAGAGAACCCCGGTGCTCCCCTAATTGTTGGTACTACAGAAATTTACAGGAATCAACTTTTTGATGCGCTGAGAGGTGGTGAGAAAGTTGACACTGATTTTGTTATTCTAGATGAAGCACACTACCTCGCTGACGACTACAGGGGTCATGTTTGGGAAGAAGCGATTATTCTTTCACCGCCAAGAATCAGACTTCTCATGCTCTCGGCAACAGTCGGCAATGCAAAGGAATTTGCCGAATGGATTGAAGAGACTCGCGGTACAAACGTAAGGGTCATCGACCGCGCCGGCGAAAGACCCGTTGAATTAAGAGCCGCCTTTTTGGCACCAAATCTCGATCTTTACCCACTCCTGAAAGAAGACGGTGGTTACAACGCAGACCTGAACCGTTTTGGCCGGAAGAAGACCGGTTACCAGGGATATCGACGTAGAAGGCGCCGTTAACTACAAATAGGTGATTTATGAAAATTGGATTTGTTAAGCCAGTCGTTTTGGCTTCGACAGTAACCGTATTTCTGTTTTCAATCGTCTTCTGGCCCGGAGATTCGGGTGCAAAGGCACAATCGGCTAGTGAACTCTTCTCTCTAAAGACCACTCCACGTGCTTTTCCCGGCGAAGAGAAAAATTCTCCCGCGTCGGTAATGGAGAGCGACATCAATCTGAATACGGATGCTTTTCGTTCAGGTGAACAAAAGACCCTCGTGTTTCCGTTGTTTGACGGCAGGATGCACAGGGCAGTTCAGAGAAAATCAGAGGGTTATGAAAGCCGAAGGGACGGCTTTACATGGCGCGGGATTATTCCAGACGAAGAATTCAGGGGTGATGTAGTGCTGACTTCGTACAAGGGAGTCCTGAACGGGCTTATCCATACTCGGGGCGCAGCGTACGAGATCATTGCCATAGGTGACAGGCAGATCTTGATCCAGTTAGATCATTCTCAATACCCGGAATGCGGAGGCGAGATCAAACCTCCCGTTTCCGAATCGAAAGAAATACCTGAAAATCTCGGAGTTTTGGAAGATTCGGGGGACCGGATCGATGTTTTGGTTGTTTATACATTGGCGGTAAAGAACGCTGTCGGCGGTGACGCGCAGGCAAACGCCCTTGCTCAGGCTGCTATTGACGCGACTAATACGGCATATATAAACAGCAGGGTGCGCCAGCGGGTCAGGCTTGTCCATACTGAAGAAACCGCATTGACCGAGGCTAACAGCCTTGGAAACCTTAGAGCGGATGCCGCGACACAAGCGCTCCGAAACACACACAGTGCAGACATGGTCGCAATGCTGACAAATTCGCTGGGAGGCTGTGGTGTCGCGTATGTGATGAGCAACGTTTCTACAGGATTCGCACCATCAGCCTATTCGGTGACGCTGCGCACATGTGCCGTTGGAAATCTAACTTTCGCGCACGAGCTTGGGCACAACATGGGAAGTACTCATGATCCCGCAAATGGCGGAAGTTCCGCGTATCCATATAGTTTTGGACATTATGTAAGCGGGAATTACCGCACGGTGATGTCGTATTCGAACCAGTGTACCGGCGGCTGTACGCGCCGACCCCAGTTTTCGAATCCGGATGTAGAGTTCCAGGGAGCCGCTACGGGTCTGCGTGGAACGAGAAACAACGCAAGATCGCTCGAAGGCACGGCAGACACTGTTGCCAATTTCAGGTCGAGTGGCACTGCAATCAAATTGGACAACTATAGCGAAGATGCCGCATTGCCGCGTTTGATTCTCAGGACTCTTAATTGGTCTTCGAACAATGTCGCTGGAAATGTACGGATCGAGCTTTCGAGGGACGAAGGGACGACCTGGTCCACTTTGGTTAACAACACACCTAACGACGGTTCAGAGATCATCTCGATCGGAGGCCGGGCTTCGCACCGTGCCCGGATCCGCGTCTCGAGCGTCAACGATGGAATGATCAGGGATTCAAGCGCGAAGAATATTGCGATCCGGTAGGGGTGTGAACTTTGAGTTTTGAGTTTTGAGTTTTGAGTTGGGATAACGATTTTTGAGGTCCGGAATCCCTTTATGGTCGCGTAGCGACAGGATGATTTTAGCCGTGGGTCAGCGCGAAGCGTGCAGCCCACGGTGCATATCAAAGAAAAATGTTCTTCGTCGCGTCAGCGACGATTGAAACCCGCCTGCTGACACAGGCGGAGATGAAAGCTCAGGCCACAACACTCAGCACTATCCACATATGAATGAAACGTTAAAGCGCTGGCACCAATTCGTCGCCACTCAGAACCCTGATCTTCTCGATGACATTTTAGCGGAGGATTGCGTTTTTCATTCACCGGTAGTCTGGAAACCGAAGACGGGAAGACCCGTGGTCAAGATATTCTTGATGGCCGCGTCTACCGTCTTAAAAGAGTTCGAGTACATTAGGGAAGTCGTGAACGAAAAAAACGCCGTCCTTGAGTTCGAAGCGAGAATCGGTGAATTGACTGTCCGGGGTGTCGATTTGCTCAAGCTTGATCAGGAAGGACGCATAATCGATTTTGAAGTGATGCTCCGGCCCGCGAATGCCATTCAGGCCATCAGTGTCGCAATGAGCAAAGCATTGACCATTGACCATTGACCATTGACCATTGACCATTGACCAGAATACTTCGCTGTCCGTTAATTGTTTCGTCTTTCTTTTCCCCGTATCTCCGAGTCCCCCTTTCCCGCTGCCTCTGCACCACCGCTTCCCCGTTTCTCCGCATCCCCCTTTCCCCTAGTCTCCGCGTCACCACGTCCCTTGTCCCCAACCTTGTGTCCATTTACTATGAGTCGTGCGTTTTAATCTGCCGGAAATTCCGCCGCCCAGGCTCATCTCCGCCCTAAGATCCTATGATCTGCTCCCGGCGATCGTATTCGTGCCGTCCCGCCGCAAATGTGATGAGGCCGCAACGGAAGTCGCACTCGACAAATCTTTTCAAACCGATTTCGGAAAAAAAGATGCACGGCTCCAACTTTACGAGCAGTTTCTCGAAGAGTATCCCGAAGTAAAAAGACACAAACACAAGGGCATCCTGCTCCGAGCCGGCGTCGGGTCACATCACGCGGGCCACATTCCCGCATGGAAATTGTTGGTTGAAAAGATGATGGCGGGCGGGCTGCTAAACGCGATTTTTGCGACTTCAACGGTGGCCGCGGGAGTAGATTTTCCGGCGCGAAGCGTTGTCGTTTCGAATGCGGACACACGCGGAAATGACGGTTGGCGACCTCTTTTTGCCAGTGAGGTCCAGCAGATGACAGGACGCGCGGGCCGTCGCGGTCGCGACAATGTCGGGTTCGTGGTGCTCGCCCCGAGCCGGTTTCAAAACCCGCCAAAAATGGCTGAACTCCTAACATCACCCCCCGATCCGCTTGAAAGCAAGTTTCGCTCCACATACACCAGCCTGCTCAATCTACTGGACGCATTCGAGAGTTTTGAACAGGTCCGTTTAATCGCTGAAAAGAGTTTCGCGTTTCGAAAAACTGCAAAGCAGGTTACCGGGCTGCGTCGGAAGCAGCAGCAGATGAGAGAGACTCTCGAATCGAGAATTGTCGATTCGGGCCTGGATCTAACCGTTGAGGCCGCGATCGGTTTCGAAAGACTGATCGGAACGCTGGACCGTTTGGCCAGACGCATCCCGGTCACTCGCGAAGAAATGCGGCTGCGTTGGCTCAAGTCGAACGTCAAACGAGGCAGGATGGTTTCGCGAGGAAAGAGCGGCCGGAAATTTCTACTTGTAATCGATATTCAAAGGTCACGAGTGACGGCGATGAAGGAGCACGGCCAAAGCGTTACATTTTCACTTTCAAACGTGAAGAGAGTCTACGAAAAGATCTACTCGCTTCAAGACGAATCACTCGATGACGCATTTACGGAGATTGAGGAAGGAAAGAACAAGATAATCAAAGAGCCCTCCTATGCTCTCGAACGGTTGGACTCGGACGCAGCCGAAGTAATCGTTGAAGATGCGATAGAAAGCCTGCTTCCCGAAAATGAGACTGATTCCGCGAGGGACCTTCTCGTAAACCTTACGCCGGATGCCGAGTATATCGAGCGCAAAGCTCGCGAAATAGAAGCTCTTAGGCGAGGGATCTGGCAGCCTTTCCTGAATCGCGCCAGGGTCCTTGAAAGATTCGGATACCTGGATATTGCCGCCGAGAAAGCAACTGAGTCCGGTCGATGGCTGGCGGATCTTCGTCTGGACAGGCCGCTGTTGGTTGGTGAAGCGATAAAGTCCGGTATTTTCGCGAATCTCGACATACCTGCAACTGCCGGTTTCATGGCATCGCTGGCCGCCGATGCAGAGAGAGACTACGGAGACTTGAGTTTGACGAACGAACTCCTTGAATCAATCAAGGATTTTGAAGAGATCATTTACGATGTTTCTGAGGTCGAATGGGAATGCGGTGTCGAAATAGCGGAAGAGATCAACTTTTCCGCGGCCGCGGCTGCCGAATCCTGGGCCGGTGGTATCTCATGGAATGAGCTGGTATCGAGGACGCGTGCGGAAGAGGGGGATCTCGTGAGGCTCCTCTCAAGAACAGGGGAAGCGTTGATGCAGGTCGCACATTTGAAGGATGAAAATCGCGATTCTGCATCCAATGCACGTGCTGCCGCCGAAATAGTGTTAAGAGAGCCGATTCGGTAAGTTACGTATGTTTGCTAAGTTTACGATGTTGGCGAAGTTGTTTTGAAACACAGTTAACTTGGGGAACTTAGTCAACAAAGTTAACTGACCGGACAAATTACTTTGAGTGTTTTTGCCGCATTCGGTATCATTTACTGAACTGATTTATGAAAGTATTACTAGCAGATGAACGGGGATTTTGTTTTGGGGTCGAACGTGCGGTCGATATGGTCGAAGACGCGCTCGAGAACAAAGAAACCGTGAGAACACTTGGTCCATTGATCCACAATAACGAGGAAATGGGCCGTCTGAGTTCAAGTGGTGTCACGACGATTGCTGAACCGGTACAGATCGAGCGAGGCGAGACTGCGGTGATCCGTGCTCATGGGGTCACTCCGGAAGTCCAGGGCGACCTTGAAGAACGTGCATCGAAAGTTGTCGATGCGACTTGCCCTTTCGTAACCCGTGTTCAGAGGCTCGCTTCGCGCGCAGCGGCTGAGGGAAGACACGTCATTGTCGTCGGAAACCCGGAGCACCCGGAAATGGTTGGCGTTAAAGGATATGCACCCGAGCATTCGTTTGTTATCAATGACAGCAGCGAGTTGGCGGATCTTCCAAAACTCAAGAATCCTCTCGTAGTTTCTCAGACCACGATAAAGGCTAAGACTTTTTTTGATACTGCCGATGCGGTTAAAGAAATCGCCGAAGGTGAGACGGAAGTGATCAACACGATCTGCTCTGCCACCAGAGACCGTCAAGATTCAGCGAGGGCTCTATCAGGTGAAGTTGACGCTTTCATTGTAATTGGTGGAAAGCACTCGTCGAACAGTCGAAAGCTTGTCGCGGTCTGCAAAGAAAAATGCGATAAAAGCTTTCTGATTCAGACGGCGGATGACATCAATCCTGATGATTTGGAAGGGGTTGAAACTGTTGGGGTTACAGCGGGCGCTTCGACTCCGAATTGGTTGATTGACGACGTCGTCAGGAAACTCGAAAGCCTTTGATCATTTCGCAGTAAACATTGACCATCGATAATTTTTTTGGGTTCAAAACGAGTAGTATTCTTCTCTCAAAATATCAGCTAATCGCATTCCTTCAGCGAACGAAGATCACAGATTCTGTGAATTCTTCATTAAAGATCCATTCGCAACATGGTCAATGTGAATTGTTTCTTGGTCAATGAAAAGGGCCGCCAGATGGCGGCCCTTTTTCCAAGCAATCTAAGGAATGACCAGTTCCTGGCCAACCTTAATACTGCTGGGGCTACTCAATTTATCCCGATTGGCGTTGTATATGTCCATGTAACGGCTCGTTGTTCCATAGAACTTAAAGCTGATACGCCCAAGAGTATCTCCCGGTTGAACAACATAGGTTCTTGAGGGGCCGTCCGTACGCTGAGGCAGATCCGGATCGTCTCCACGGGTTTCTTTGACCTCGGTAGAAGTATAACGGGGAAGATAAAAATCACGGTTGATGTAGATTCCAAATTCAGTTCCCGACTTCACTTCAGCTTCTTTTCCTTTCGTAAGACGCTCGCCCAGAAGCCCGCCACCGGCTCCGATAATTCCACCGATAATGGCGCCCTTGCCGCCGCCAACGATGGCTCCGATCAGCGCACCTCCGGCACCGCCGCCGCCGATAAAGATTACCTTACGGTTCTTCATCTTTTCGGCCGAAGCCGATCCCTCGTTATCGCTTTTTGCTTTCTTCGTGTCCAGGCTTGTAAGTGAACCGTTAAAGTTCTTCTTTCTTCCGTTCGGAAGCCTGAGCTCACCAAAGCTGACTTCGATCTGGCCCGGTTTGCCGCCTTTCTTGGCACGCGTCACATCGTCTATATTCCCGGTGATCTTACTTCCAACCGGAATCACGACGATTCCCGTTGATGAATAGACGGGTTCGGTGACCCTGGTTGTGAACTTATCACCCGGCTGTGACGTTTTGGACGTTATCTTTTCTTCGATTCTTACCCGAATTCGCTCGCCCGTTTCGACTTTGTAATTCTGTCCCGCAACTGTCGCCGCCATCATCAAGAGACTGCAAAGCGCCAGCGTCAGAAGGGTTTTTTGTTTGTTGAATATATTCATGAGATTCCTACCTCAAATCTTTATTAAAAGGGCCATCCGATTTCCCTGAGGGAACACCGATAAATAACCTGATTACGGGGGCGATTACAGCTTCAGAATATCACTTTTGGAAACCAAACAAAATAAGTTCGAAAAATATTGAAAGAAAGCCGTTATTAGACATATAGTTACGGTAAGTCGAAAAGAATATTCCGTTTGGTTTGAAGTGGCACAGGTGTACTTCAATCGCTACGGAACCAGTTTAAACACTGATCAGGGGATTGGAGAATGCCGTTTTACCTTCAGGTAGTATTGCTGTTTACCTTTAACTTCATGGACGCCGTTTTGACCCTATTTTGGGTCCGCAACGGGTTTGCGACGGAAGGTAACCACCTCATGGCGACGCTGCTTGATATCGGTGATATGCCCTTTCTGTTGGTCAAGCTTGCGGTTGGTGCGATTGCTGCGGTCGTACTATGGAAATGGAACCACCTTCGTCTTGCGAAGTACGGTCTGTTGATCGCACTCTTCATTTACACAGCCCTGATGGGGGTTCATTTCGTAACAGGTCTCTCGGCAATGGGATTTGTTGCCCGGGAGACGCTCAACGACCTTACAATTCAGGTCGCTCCTTATCTCGCAACTCTCGCGTAAAACCTCGTTACATACCAATTCGTTACACAAGGTATCCCATCTCGTCTACTATTTGTTGCCGAATTAGTCTATTTGCGCCAAATATTGGGAGATCAGGGGTTAGGCATGATTTTTGCGATTAATTAAGCGGTAAAAACACTGTACAAGCCGAAGTATGGTGGGCTCTTCCCAAAAGATTGAAGGAGATTGTCTTATGTTTAGAACCCCAATATGGACATTGATGCTGCTTGCCGTCTTTTCAGTTGGCGTAGTTACCGCACAGGACTACGAAACCGATGAGACCGAGGAAGTCGACGCACGTGTTGCCCGCGTCAGCGTATTAGACGGCAAAGCGAAAATACAGAGAATCGACAACGAGGAATGGGAAGAGGTTGTTGAGAATCTGCCGATAGTCGAAGGTGATATTATCGAGACCGATCGAGATACAAGGATGGAGATCCAGCTCGATCGTTTTTCATTTCTGCGCCTCGATGAAAACTCTCAACTAAAATTCACTTTTCTGGCCGATGATGGAATCGCTCTGAGTCTTTCAAAAGGAACTCTTGGCGTCGCACTCATCAGATTCGAAAACGACAATACTTACCTGGAAATCGACGCACCCGAGTCGACTATTGCGATCAAGAAGGCCGGTTCTTATAGAATCGATGCCGGAAATGAACTCGACAAAGAAGTCCGCGTGTCCGTAAGCGACAGCGGTGAGGCGAGGGTCTATTCGAAGGATTCCGGTTTCGCGCTGAGAGATGGCAGAACCGCACTCCTGTTTCTTGACGGAAACCGGGAAGGTGAATGGGAAACTTCAAGGAACTCAGCACCGGATGATCTTTTTGCGGACTGGACCGATGAGCGCAACCGTTACTTAGCGGCTGCTTTCACAAATAACGACTATGACCAGTACGTCGATCAGGATGTCTACGGTGCTGATGACCTCGATGACTATGGTGACTGGACGTATATTTCGGGTTACGGAAACGTTTGGAGCCCAAGCTATCGAACGATCGCCAGGTACCGGAACTGGTCACCCTACCGTTATGGCCAATGGCGATGGCTGCCGTACTACGGTTGGACGTGGGTCAATGCCGAACCGTGGGGATGGGCCACATACCACAGCGGACGTTGGATTCATCATCGCGGACGTTGGTACTGGTCCCCGCATCGCAGATATCGAAGACACAGATCGTGGTGGCGGCCGGCGATCGTTTTCGTTACTTACATCGGAAACAATTTCTGTTGGTATCCGCTTCCATATGGTTACGACTATTACGACTACAACCGCAGGTATCGAAACCGGTGGAATCGCAGACGCAGGAACCGAAACAGAGATCGAAATAGAAACACGAGAAGGAATACGACCCCGCGTGCAAACGTGGTTCGCGGAAAATCGATTACAACGCCGCCATTGAACCGCGTACCGAGGACGGGAATTGTGACAGTGCGCGGCGGCCAGTTCGGTTCAAAACATAGAACATTTGGCACCCCGACACTTAATGTTGCCAGAAAGGTTTTGGGCAAGCGACCGGTGATTGTTCATACTCCGCCGTTGATCCCAGACAGAGGTGCGACCGCCAAGAGTCGCTCCACTAAACGTACGCCGGTCGGAACAAAAACGGGTGTGGTAAACCGAAAGACTATCGGGCCTGTCGATGAACGGCTTCGCAAGGAGAAGATGTACGGAAACCGAACTCCTATTCGGAGGAGCACGACGACGCGTTCGACCGGCACGGGAGCCTTTGAGCGAAAACGGGACAGCAAGACGACTCCGGGCAGTGGTCCGGTTTATTCTCCGCCGATCCGTTCTACGAATCGCAGTACGAAACCGACTCGAAGAACCACCAGGAGCACGCCTCCGGTCAGATCGACGAAACCACTGACTAGAACGAAGTCGCCTCCGGCTAAACGCAGCACGCCGAAGAGGACATATCCTTCGCGTCAGAAATCGACGGCGCCACGCAGGAGTTCACCACCGGCCAGAAAGTCTTCGCCACCTGCGCGAAGAAAGTCTCCGCCGGCCCGAAGGTCTTCGCCACCTCCGAGGAAATCATCTCCGCCGGCCCGAAGGTCTGCTCCAAAGCGCTCGGCGCCAAAACGCAGCGCGCCCAAGAAGAGCTCGCCGAAACCGTCTAAATCAAGGAAGAACCAGCTCAA
The DNA here is from genome assembly GCA_013003215.1 of Pyrinomonadaceae bacterium. Lineage (GTDB taxonomy): Bacteria > Acidobacteriota > Blastocatellia > Pyrinomonadales > Pyrinomonadaceae > Aridibacter. Next base: position 7,823 of record JABDKD010000021.1, on the reverse strand, counting down.
CTGACCATAAATAAAGGCCGCCGTTTGGCGGCCTTTTTATTGATCAGCGGGAGCAGTGAATCGTCTTAGTGAATAGAGAATAGTGAATTGTAAATAGTTCGTTTGATCGGAATCGGATTCAAACTGCTACCTGCTATACGCATCAGGCGCATAGAATCCGAATGTCGCTATTAGCTATTCACTGTTTACTCCTCCCCGATTCACAAAAAAGTCCCAAGCCTGACTAAACAGACTTGGAACTTGAAACTTGAAACTTGGAACGACGTCACTCAACCACATACGTGCTTGGCACCGCCACATCTCCCGCAATCCCGAAAGCTACCGCCTCAAACCCTGCTGTCGACTGTGACTTGAACCATGTGTTGCTCGATGGCCTGAAGACTGTAGGATCGGCAGTTCCGTCGCCATCGAAGTCCGCCGTTGCCGGAACATCTCCTGTCTGCCCGAACGGGAATGAGAAGAAGGAGAGGTCTTCTGATCTTAAGACAAACCAGAACCCGTTCGATGGCCTCCAGAAAGCTATATCGGCCTTACCGTCTCCGGTGTAGTCCGCCGGTACCGCTTTGTCGCCCGAAGATCCGAACTGAAGCGCGACGACTCCCTGGGTACTTCTGAGCTGCCACCACTCAGAGACCGTCGGCCTGTAGATGGCGATGTCATCTATACCGTCACCATCGAAATCCTCTATCGTCGGCCGGTCACCCGAAGCCCCGAAGCTTTGAATAGTCACACCGCCGTCTGTAGATCTGAGAGTGAACCAGGTGGCTGATGCGGGCCTGAAGACAGTTGGGTCGGCCTTGCCGTCCCCGTCAAAGTCCCCGGCTACAGGGATGTCCCCCGCTCCTCCGAAAGGAAACGAGAAGAACGACTGGTCTTCTGATCTTAAGACAAACCACTCTCCCGTAGACTCACGCCAGAAGGATATGTCCGTTCTTCCGTCACCCGTGTAATCGGCCGGAGTAATAACATCGGTACCTGCTCCGAACTGTGCGGCGTAGTTCCCGCCGTCGATGCTCCTCAGATACCACCACTCGCCCGGTCCGGGCCTAAAGATAGAGACATCCGCCTTTGAGTCACCATCGAAATCAAAACGGGTAGAGCCCGGCGCCTCAGGAGTTGAGCCTCCTCCCCAGAAACCGCTTGAGACCGAAAAGCTTCCGCCGCTGCTTGTCGCGGCGACGGGTTGGCCGACTGTTCCCGTAAGAGAGAAACTCCCGCCGTCGGCTTTGCCTCCGCCGCCCGCGATCACCGACTTCTTTATCTCGAACGAACCTCCTGACTGGGCGAGTGAAGTCGTTGTAACAATCAAAATCGCAATTATTGAGTTCCAGGTTCCAAGTTTCATGTTCCAAGTTCTCCATTCATCCCGTTCATCCGTTTTCAGTTTTCAGTTTTCAGTTTTCAGTTTTCAGTTAAGACTGCGTCTTCGACGCTCCGGAATCACCATCAATTCTCAATCATCAATCTTCTTGCAGACTTCCGCTTCAGGTTTCAGCTCGCAGACGATCGCCTTCAGTGCCTTCACTTTGGTCTCCAGCTTCTCGATCTGCTGCTGTTGCTCCTTGACTGCGTTTACGAGTACTACACCAACGCGGTCGTATTTGACGCCTTCGATCTTTCCGTTTCTTGTTGTGGTCAGGAGCGGTTCGACTTCGGCGACCTCTTCAGCGACAAGGCCCATGTCGGACATTCCGCCGTCCTTCCATTTAAAAGAGACGGGACGGAGTCTCCTGATCAGATCAAGACCGGAATCAAACCTATTGACGTTCGTCTTGTATCTTATTGATGACGAGCAATTGCTGATCCTGTCAGAAGCGTCAATGCAAAGGCTTGTCGCGCCGGCACCCAGGTTTCCTACTTCAACGAAAAGATTGAACCTGGCGTCCATATCAAAGCGAGCTTCTCTCCTAACTCGAAGCTCGCCCGGGATATCTACATCGTCCAAGCCTCCTGCTCGGCCGAGCTGAATCATATTGCTGGATGTGACTACGGCTTCTGCACCTATTGCTGTCGCGAATTGAAGGCCTGATGATGCGACATCAGAGTTGAAACCGATTGTAGTGTTGTTGCTTCCCGTCACGTTCGCGTTTCCCGCGTTTCTTCCAAGAAAGGTATTTCTTTCCCCTGAAGTATTTTCGAATCCGGAAAACGTACCAAAAAATGAGTTGTCGCCACTCGTCGTCTTGTTTCCGGCTGAACGGCCTACAATCGTATTTGCACTGCCCGTTTGGTTGAGGACCATCGCGTATGCTCCTACGACCGTGTTCCGAATTCCGATGGTATTTCCGATCCCGGCATCTCGGCCAAAGAATGAATTATTGTTCCCGTTGCTCGCACCGCTGTTGTCATTGTTTTGCCCGGCACCCCTTCCAAAGAACGAGTTGTCATTTCCCGTTGTATTGTTGGCACCTGCGTTGAGACCGAAAAAGGAGTTGCCAAGTCCGGACGTATTCTGATTGCCCGCCCCAGTACCAAAGAAAGAGTTTCCCGATGCCTGGTTTTGGGAGCCGGCGCTGAAACCAAAGAATGTATTGTCGTTCCCCGAAACGCCGTTTTGTCCGGCTAACGTGCCAAAGTAGGAGTTGCGCTCACCGCCGACATTGGATCTGCCCGTATTGACACCGAAAAACGAATTTGATGTTCCCACGGTGTTTTCTTCACCCGAATATGCACCGACGAATGTGTTCGCTACCCCACCATTATTTTTGTTCCCGGAGTTAAAACCGAAGAAGGAGTTCTCACCGCCGGAACCGGACTGTTGCTGTCCGGCCCCTGAGCCAAAGAAGGAGTTTTTTGTACCAGTGGTGTTGTTCGCACCCGCGGCAAGGCCAAAAAAGGAATTGTCATCGCCGGTCGTATTCTGATTCCCTGCCGAAGTTCCGAAGAAAGAATTTCCCGTTGCCTGGTTTTGTGAGCCTGCACTGTAACCAAAGAATGTATTGTCGTTCCCCGAAACGCCGTTTTGTCCGGCTAACGTGCCAAAGTAGGAGTTGCGCTCACCGTCTGTGTTTGACCTTCCCGTGTTAACACCAAAAAAAGAATTTGATGTTCCCACGGTGTTTTCTTCACCCGAATATGCGCCAACAAATGTATTTACGACTCCACCGTTATTCTTGTTTCCGGAGTTAAATCCAAAGAATGAGTTCTCACCGCCGGCACCTGACTGCAGCTGACCCGCCCCCGAGCCAAAGAAGGAATTTTTTGTGGCAATGGTATTGTTGCCTCCTGCGTTTAGCCCAAAAAAGGCATTGTCATTACCGGTCGTATTCTGATTTCCTGCCCCTGTTCCGAAGAAGGAGTTTCCGGATGCCTGGTTGCTCGCACCTGTAGCAAAACCAAAAAACGTGTTGTCATTTCCGCCAATACCGTTTTGGCCCGCGAGGGTACCAAAGTACGAATTGCGCTCTCCACTTAAGTTTGCCCTTCCCGTGTTGACACCAAAAAATGAGTTCGATGTCCCAATCGTATTCGATTCGCCGGCGAAGCTACCGAAAAATGAATTCGCGACTCCGCCCGAGTTTGAAGAACCGGCACTGGGCCCTACAAACACATTGTCACCACTACTCGAAAACACTGAAACGCCACCAAAACTTATCGAAGCTGAATCGAGAATTCCGGGCACCAGTACTTTATCCAAGCCGTTACTTCTTCCCAGCTGAATTGTGTTGCTAGTCGATACAACGGTATCCGCCCCAATCGCGGTCGCAAAGGTAAGGGTACCGGAGCCGACATTCGAGTTTGCACCAAGGGCAGTATTGTTAGTCCCGCCGGTGTTTGCATTCAAAGCGGTCCATCCTAAAGCTGTATTTCTATTCCCATTTGTTGTGCTGTTTCCCGATCCGAATCCGACAAACGTGTTCTCAGAAGCGGATAAGTTGTTGAATCCCGATGCAACGCCTATAAAGACATTGTCACCTCCGGTCGTATTCGTTCCTCCGGCATTGTCGCCAACAAATGTGTTATCGGCTTCAGTAGTTGAAGTGCCCGCTCCCTTCCCCACAAACAGATTTTGGCCGCCAGGTGTTGCGAGTACCCGGTTGCCGGTGATCCTAAACTCCGTTTGAGCGTCGAACACGTTTCCTTTACCGGTGCCGCTTATATTGAAGTTACTTGAAGATTGAAGCGAGTTTGTATTCTGAATATAGTTCCCGCTTCCGGAAGTGGGGGTTCGGGCATCTGTCATACGTGGGTCGGTCGTTAGTACATACTGGGACGCCGCGATACCGCCAAGACTTGAAGCATTGTTCGCAGTGGTTGCTGTTGTAGCCGTTGTTGCCGAATCTGCGTTTCCCGCCGAAAGGCTCCTAACGGCATAGGGAACACTTGCAATTGACTGTCTCGGAGCAAGAACCGTAAAACTCCCCAGATTTGCCTGGTTTGCTGACGGGGGTGTGCCCGGACGAACGCGAACTTCGAGCCATCTCGCAGTACCCGGGAACTGCGCTCCGAAATCGAGGCTTACAGTGAAAACACCATCTGCAACCGAGACACTGTTCCGAGTCACGACACTTCCAACCTGGCTACCGCCTGCTAGAGAGTCGAATAGCACAAATTCAAAATCGTACGTACCGTTTGCGGGCTGAGAGGAGTCGTTTAGGCTGCCCTGATATGAAAATTCAGTTGTCTGAGAAAAAACCGTAAATACTAAAAGAACAATGAAAGACCACATCAGTACCACACGTCTCGTTGCTGTCGACAAATAATTAGCCATTTCTACTTCTCCTGCCGAGAGTCCCCAGCTGTCTAATTTCAAGAATTACACCGCCTTCAAGATGTCATAAAGAGGAGAAAAAAAACTCAACAAAAACCTTAATATTTGGCAAAAAACATTAATTTTTCGGTAAAGCGGTGCTAGAATTCCTCAACATTCGACATAAATGACTAAAGAAGATTCATCATCCTGGGAATTTGACGTCTTTCGTCTTGACGCGCTTGAATTGCGTCTTTGGCGGGATTCTGAACTTTTGCACGTGGCTCCGAAGGCTTTGGAGATACTGATTCTGCTGGTGAGGAACCAGGGTGAAACAGTCTCTCGAGATGAGATCATGGACGAAGTCTGGGGAGATTCCTTTGTCGAGGACGGAAACCTAAACGTTCACATATCAAATCTCAGAAAGATTCTTTCCGGCAACAGTCCTGATAAGAAGGACTTCATTGAAACCCTTCCAAAACACGGTTATCGGTTTCTTGTAGATGTAAAGCTGGAGTCGGATGAAAAGAGGTCTCCGGCAAAATCCGATTCAACGGAAACTGACGAGACCCTTCAGCCATCACCTGCCCGCCGTATTCGATGGCACTTCATCGGGATTGTGGTTCTCGGTATGCTTTTCGTATCCAGTTTCGCGCTATGGGTCAGCTACTGGGATAACACCGGTTTGTCACCCGTCCCGGTAAATAATAGAATCATTCGCTCTGTTTCGGTTTTGCCCTTAGCAAGCATCGACGGCGATGAAGACAACAAAGTCTTGTCTGTGGGACTAACCGACGCATTAATCAGCCGTTTGGGAAAACTTAATAGATTTGCTGTTCGCCCGTTGAGTGCAGTCTTGCCGTTTCCTGAAAGTGGAAAAGACGCGATCGCGTTTGGCAGGGACCTAAAGGTAGACGCTGCCTTGGTCGGTACGATCCAGTCGGATAGTGAGAGGTTGCGGATAAACGTACGGCTAATAGACGTACGCGACGGAGCCATCATATGGACCCGTTCTTTCGACGAGACAAAGACCAATTTTCTAAAACTTCAGGACACACTTTCTATTCGCGTGGCCAACGCCATCGTCACCGAGGTTTCGCCGGCGGACACGCAGTTACTTACGCAGAGTAATACTGAGGATCCGGAAGCTTACAGGCAATTTTTGCAGGGAAAGTTCTATCTGAATAAACGAAATGATGAGGGTATCAGAAAATCAATAGGCTATTTTGAAAAAGCAATAGAGCTTGACCCTAATTTCGCCGAGTCTTACGTCGGCCTGGCAGATGCCAATTGGCTTCTCTCGGAAGGCAAAAGAGGATATTCATCCCCGAAAACAGTAATCCAAACAGTTCGCAAATCCATATTACGGGCACTGGAACTCGATCCGAATCTCGCGGAGGCCTACACCAGCCTTGCGGATGTGCAGATGTACTACGACTGGGACAAGAAATCTGCCGAAGCAAATTTTAAGAAAGCAATCCGAATTAATCCTAACCTTGATAAAGCTCACCATTGGTACGCATGGCTTTTGATAGCGGATCAGCGTTTCGATGAAGCAAACGTGGAGTTGAAACTAGCGCATGACCTCAACCCAACCTCGCTGATAATCACGGCCGAAAGAGGTTATCCCGCTTTTGCTGCGGAACGGTACGAAGATGCAATACCGCATTTTGAAGCGGCACTTAGATTGGATCCAACATTTTTGGATGCCCAAGTTGGTCTCTACCGAACCCACCTGGCCTTGGGAAATCAGGAAGAAATGGAAACTGTTCTTGAAGAAATCAAGAAGCTAACCTCAGAAGATGCAGTTATTTACAGATACTATCTTGGCAGACAACTGGCGTCATTAGGAAAAAAAGTCGAAGCACGAAAGGTTTTGAAATCGCTTGTGTCACGGAAACAAAAGGGTGAATATGTTTCTCCGGTGTATCTTGCGATTCTGGCCCTTGATACAGGAGATAAAGATCAAGCGTATTCATGGCTGGAAAAAGGCTTTGAAGAAAGAAATGACTTCATGCCTTTCATTAAAGGCTCCCGGGAATTCAAGATCATTCAAAACGAGGAACGCTTTCGAGAACTCTATGACCGAATGGAACTCGATAATTAGCTGGGACAATCGGATTCGAATCAAATTCGCGATTAGTTCTTTGCAATTTACTATTGAATATTCATTATTCACAAAAAAAGTCCCAAGCCCGATTTAACAGACCTGGAACTTGAAACCTGGAACTCTGAACTCGCTTACTGCGCCTGTTTTGAGCTGACGTGAAACGGCCTTCCCTTCTTAGGCATACGAGCCGCCATCGCCTTCCCTTCCTCTGTTGACCACGGAATTCCGTAAAATAAGCCATTTGCAGGCATCGGCGCCAATCGATAATCCCATTCCGTACCGCCGGCGGGAATTTCCATATCGACCATGTAAGTCTTATGAAACAGGTTGATGTTTCCATTCGCCTGTTCAGGGTGTTGGGCAATCTTCCCGTCGGCCCCAACCGTGAATCTAAATGTCCGGTAAAGCTTGCCGTTTGCCATCACCTTGCATTCCCATGCCCCGGGTGAATTTTCTATCTTCATGCGGGGCTTCGAATACTGACCTTCTTCAGAATACAGTGGCATGACAACCTTTACCCTTCTGAAGATCACATCGTCTCGATAAGCAGATCCCCGTTTGAATTGAGGAGCCAGACGATCAGTGTAAACCGCGTATTCCTGCGCGCTTCGCAGATAGGAAATGTTGACCTTGTCCCAGTCGAGGGAGAGTCGTTTTCCATCGACCGTGCATCTTGCGTAGGCACCGTTTGGCAGGCGACCACTCCTTCCCGGCGAATAACTTGTATAAATCACAAGCGTTCTGTAACCGGGAGTGGTTTGTGTGTCAAAAGGCTTTGTATCATACGCCGCCTTGCCTTCGGAGAGCAGCGCAAACGCCACCGCTGCTTCGGCGTGCCGTTGGATGTAATAATGCGCGACGTCGGGCTGGGGTTTCGAAGCCGAGCCTCTTACGCGGGGCGCCCGACGAACGTCTATTTTGTATGTCCGAACCAGTTTGTCCTCGTCGGTATCACCGTCAATTACATGAACATCCACGCTGAGCTTCCCTGTTGCTTTAATTACAGAAGCCTCGTCCTTACAC